>CBDUIU010000512.1:0-4061 GCA_965367335.1 uncultured Saprospiraceae bacterium | reverse complement strand
TGAAACAGACGCGCGGCTGGTTGATGCCGTGTTCGAGGCCATGTCGGGAATGACAGTTTCAGCCGGGTTGTCTGCACCAAAGCTGCGAAGGAAATTAGGCCCAAAATTATAATTAAAATAACCAGCATAGAAGGTGATCGCCGTATGTTTCTCGAGATTCAGAGGCTTGTCTAAAAACAGATCAACTGCCCACAGAATCATATGATGTCGAACCGTATCGCCTAAGTCTAAAGACCACAAAGCATTAGGCTGGTACTCCATTCCGAGACCTATATTGAGGATAGATTTTTCTCCCAGGTAGGTTCCATCAGAAAAGGGAATCCGGTTGGACTCTTTTTCCCAAAAGGCCCATTTGGTATATCCCGACCAGAGACTGCTATTGGTCTGATCCGTGAATTGAGCCAGTTTTTCCTTGGGTACCGGATCAAAATTATTACTGTTACGGACAGCGAAGGGTTTTGATAAAACCAAGCGATAATCCAACTGCCCCCACTGTCCTTGTGCATAAAGGCTAAGTTTGCGGATTAAGTCATTGGTCTCATTATTAGTAGGGAGCGGAAGAAAGCTGAGGTCATAAGAAAGTAACATGGAAGTGTTAGGCGCAGAGAAACGAGACAGTCCGGTCCAGGCCGTTTTACCCCCACCAAGCTCAATTTTAGGATTGAGTTGATATTCCGCGTAAGCATCTAACAGGTCGATGGAAGTCCCTCTGGGCGAAATGTAGTTAAGGTTGTTGATGCCCAGTTGAGTATAAACGAAAAGCTTAGGGCGAAGCTGTCCCTGGATCGCAAAACGGAAACGGCGAATGGAAAGGTCTAAAGTGTTCTCTTCTGGTTCTTCGAGGATAACAGTCCCGGGGTTGTTTTGTGTTGACCGCGCCCACAGCTGAATATAGGTATGGAATTTCAACCAATGAGTGCTATCCGCATTGAGGTGCCATTTAAGTGGTTTATTACCAAAAGGGCCTTGATCCTGAGAGAATATTTGAGTGATGCATGCATTGAATAACAGTAAGCATGCAAATGCTTTTGTCGTCACGATAAGTAAATTTACATCTCGTGGTTAGGGAGTGTAAAGTTAAAGAATATAAGTGAGGATAAATGAAAAAGAAGAAGGATTAAGTCGCTTTATTTTGCTTTTTCATAAGCCTCTCTTAACCAACTCAGCAATTCGGCATCTACCTCATCAACAGTGCTTATTCTTACCCGATGAGTACACATCGTTCCAAAAGGGCCGGAGTTTTCCAGCCGGTCGGTTAATGGCTTATCTAATATCTTCAGGCCAAGGTCGATCCGGGTTTTAGTAGCAGGTTTGACCAAGGCAAATTGTTTTTTACGAATAAAACTTACCGCAGACTTCTTGGGAGTAACTGTAATGTCTTTTCCAAATTTGCTAATCTCCTCAAGCAATTTTTCATAAATCGGCTTTAGCGCTTCTTTGCCTTTGTACTGATTAGTGACCAGGTCTTCATCGTCATGGGAAGCGGCATCAGATCCTTTGGATTTATGAGCTACAAAATTAGCATACCCATAAGTGAAGCCATGTTCAGCTTTTAGAAAATCGATGATAGCTTTGTGTTTTTCGATTTTTGTTTTTTTCACTACAGCGATCCAGTGTGCTAGTGATTGCCCCGTTTTTTCTAGTAATCCTTTTTCCATGAAATTATATAATACTTAATAGAAGTTAAAAGATGAAAATTACTGTACAACAATATTATAGAGATCATTTAGTCTGCCCCAATTAATATAAACTGGACTTTATAAGAAGTTTTTTGATAAAATTTAATAGATTCACAAGTGTTTGCATGTTAAAAATCGGAATTATAATAGCAAAAAACCAAAAAAACCAAAAAAATATTTGGTAGTTCAAAATATTGTCTTACTTTTGGTCAACCAATTATTGGTCAACCAATTATCGCAACTAACTATTTTAACTTTTACACGATACAGTTATGTTAGAAAATTTCAGTGAAATATACGTCGAGACACCAGTTGATAAGATAATCAAACAGATCCGTAACCTAATAACTTCCGGCCAATTAGCATCGGGAGACCGATTGCCAGCTGAGCGAAAACTTGCGGAAAAGTTGGGCGTAAGTCGTACTCATGTGCGGGATGCCATTAGAAAGCTAGAGTTTTATGGCATTTTAAAAACACTTCCCCAAAGTGGGACGGTGGTAGCAGGGATAGGCATCACCGCTTTGGAAGGCTTGATTTCAGATGTTTTAAAGTTGGAAAAAAGTGATTTCACTTCATTAGTTGAAACCCGTGTGATATTGGAAACCCATGCTGCTCAGTTAGCCGCTGAAAGAAGAACAACTAAAGACCTTATAGAAATTGAAAAGGCATTAGACGCCTATGAAAAAAAAATAAGACGGAGTCAAAGCGCGGTAGAGGAAGATTTAATGTTTCACCTAAAAATTGCGGAAGCCAGTAAGAACGCAGTATTGAAATCCCTGATGTTAATCATCACACCTGATATCGTCAATAGTTTTATTCAATACAAGGTGTGTGAAGAGGATAATATTGACAATAAAGTTTTAGCAGAGCACAAAGCTATCTTAAAGCATATCTCTGATGGCAATGGCGAAGCTGCCAGTCAAGCTATGCAAGCGCACCTGTTCGATGTCTCTGAATTTGGAAAATCTTTAAAGTAAGGAGTAAGGTTTAAGGCCAATAAATATCATAACAGAAAACAGCTTAAACCATAAAAATCATAAATCAACACACATGCTTTTCACAAATTTCAATACTAGTTAATGCTACAAAAAAATGGACTAGCCTAGCAGGCTAATCCATATGATTCGGTAGACTTTTAAAGCTTGCCTAAATCTGCTGAAATTACACTTTCACATAATCGCAAAACTATAGGAGTGTCATTCAGTGTATCCTTTGAATAATTTGGTGATGTACCAAATTAAACGGGCGCGGCATTTTACGATCTACCTCTATTTTAATAATCCGTACTGACGGATATTTAAAAATATTCAAATCAATTTATTATGAAATTATTTCTTTTACCCTACCAAAAGTATTGCCACAAGATAAGCCTTTTTGTAGGACTTCTTCTACTGATGAGTTTTCAATCCTTACAAGCAAAGGATTCTTCATGGTCAAATGAAGTAAATTTACTTGATGTACTAAAAGTTTCTGGAACCGTTACCGGAGCTGAAGATGGTGAACCTCTGATCGGGGTAACCATTTACCACAAGGACCCAAGCAAAGCCGGCATCGGAACTGTCACAGATTTTAATGGTTACTACGAAATTGATGTCGAACCAAATGATACGTTGGTTTTTAGCTATACCGGAATGGAATCGCAGGAAATTGCTGTTGGAGGTCGATCTAAAATTGATGTGGTTCTCCAGTCTGCTGCTTCTGTATTAGATGAAGTAGTCGTGATTGGATATGGTACTCAGAAAAAATCACATTTAACTGGATCCGTATCCAAAGTTGAAAATGAAAATTTGGATCAGATAGCAGTAGCCAGGGTAGACGATGCACTTATTGGTCAGGTGTCTGGTGTTAATATCCAGGCAAGTTCAGCAGAAGCTGGTGCTGCTCCTACAATTACCATCAGAGGGTTTGGGTCGGTAAATGCTAACACCGGACCTGCGGTAGTGGTTGATGGATTAGTCGTAGATTCTGATTTTTTGGGAAATCTGAATATGAATGATATACAATCATTTGAAGTCCTAAAAGATGCAGCATCTGCTGCGATTTATGGTAGTGAGGGATCAAATGGTGTAATCATGATTACTACAAAGAGTGGAAAAGCCGGAAAAACTAAATTTAGTTATGAAACCTACATCGGTAGAAAAGAAGCCTTCGGAAGTGATGATTATAAGAAAAGTGTTGCTGACTGGGCTGCCAAAGAATTAGCTGAAACCGGTGAAATTTCTAATACCACCCAATATGCACAATTAATAGTTGCAGCGACTGGTGTTGACAGAGATTGGCAAGATGTATTCTTTGATGGTGGAAACATTACAAGTCATTCTTTTTCTGCAAGAGGAGGAAGTGAAAATACACAATTCAGTGCATCCTTAAGAACTTTGGGGG
>CBDUIU010000511.1:0-4063 GCA_965367335.1 uncultured Saprospiraceae bacterium | reverse complement strand
TACCGCCAGTGGGGGAACGACACCCTATACTTTTTTATGGAGTAATGATAGTACCTCAACCAGTATTTCGGGTTTAGCACCTGGCATCTATGTATTAACCTTGACGGATGCGAATGGCTGTATGCTAATTGATGAGGTAGAAATTGCCTCCGGACTTGACTGCAGCCAATTGGACGTCAGTTTTACCATAACAAATGTAAGTTGCGCAGGCGCGTCCGATGGAGCGATTCAAACCATAGCTATCGGAGGTACTGACCCTTATACCTATGCCTGGAGTTCAGGTCAAAACAGTCGGGATATTAATGGATTAACCGAAGGGGATTATACTACGACAATTACAGATGCTAATGGTTGTACTATTGAACGAGCGGTTACGGTCACTCAACCTGACTCATTAGAGGTCAATGTAAGTTTTACCAATGAAACTGTTGCCAGTGCTTCTGACGGAACGGCAACAGCAAATCCATCGGGAGGTATCATGCCTTATACTTATGCCTGGAGTAACTTTGCTAATACCCAAACCATAGCCGCTCTTGCTCCTGGTATATACACCGTAACAGTTACAGACAGTAATGGCTGTGCAGTCGTAAACGAGGTAACGATTAGCACTGGTATAGATTGTACGCAGTTTCAATTGGTAGTAGAAAAGGAAGATGTTACTTGTTTTGGAGAAAACGATGGTTCCATTAGCGTCACGCCACAGGGGGGGCAAGCGCCATTTACTTATAATTGGAACATACCAGGGACTAGCAATAGTCAAAATAATCTGGGTCCTGGTCCTTATACGGTAGAAGTATTGGATGCAAATGGCTGTAATACCATTGCGTCAATAGTTATTAGGGAGCCAGATGTTTTAAGCACTAGTTCGCAGCAAAACGACGTGGATTGTGCCGGTGATGCTGATGGATTTGTCTTTGTCTTTCCTTCCGGAGGTACAGGGAATTATACCTTTACCTGGTCGAACAACGGTAATGGGTCGAATCAAAGTGATTTATCTGGCGGCCCGATTAGTGTGACGGTGAGCGATGAAAATGGATGCAGTGTAATCGACACCTTTAATATTGAAGAACCAGATGAATTGATGCTTTCACTCAGCAAAACTGATGAGACCACTTTTGGTGCAAGTGATGGAACGGCAGCAGTGCTGGCAAGTGGTGGAGTTGATCCCTATGTCTTTGAGTGGAATACTATACCTCCGCAGGTTAGTGATACCATTGTTGGTTTGGCACCTGGTACTTATGTTGTAACCGTAACCGATTATAATGGCTGTTCTAAAGTTGATTCTGTTGTCATTTCGGGTGTGCCACCAGATTGTAGTAATTTCGCGATTGACATTGAAAAGAATGGTGTAAGTTGTTTTGGTGAAGCGGATGGTTCTATTGAAATTTCGCCAGAAGGAGGAGTAGGGCCTTATACTTTTGCCTGGAGCGATGGTTCGGGGCTCGCTTTTCGTAACAATTTACCTGCAAATAATTATACGGTTACAATTACTGACGTAGCAGGATGTGAAAGTATTGAAATGATCACCATTACAAGTCCATCTGAACTAATAGTAAGTACAGATATTCGAAATGCGGATTGTGGTAATGCCTCCAAGATTACAGCAAGCCCGAATGGAGGAACCTCTCCATACACCTATCAGTGGAGTTCCGGTGATACGACTCGTACTGTTGATGGTTTAAACCAGGGAACCTACGGGCTAACCATTACAGATGCCAATGGTTGTATCGTTATGACAACAGCATCGATTGGTGAAGGGGTGGAAGGGATCACCGTCGAAGCAACTTCTAATTCACCGAGTTGTAAAGATGAGAATGATGGCTTTATCACTGTGGATGTTATTACGGGGACGGCACCGTTTACCTACTTATGGAATACGGGGGATACAACTTCTGGGTTAAACAATCTATCGGAAGGACGTTATACCGTCTTGATAAAAGACGCGATGAATTGTTCCTTTATTCGCAGTTTTGAGTTGATTGAGCCTGCTGCGTTGGATGTCATTTTTACAATTTTGACACCTTCAAATAATACTAGCACTGATGGAGAGGTTGTGGCAAATGCCTTTGGAGGAACGACACCGTATACGTATGCCTGGAATGTGGGAAATAACAATGATAATACATTAAGTGGAATTTCGGTTGGTACCTATTATGTTATCATTACAGATGCAAATAAATGTATTTTGTTAGATACCGTTGTAGTGAGTTTGACAACTACAAGTACGGTGAACTTAGCGTCATTGAAAAGCATTCACCTTTTTCCAAATCCAACACAAGGTGAATTATATTTGAATGCAGAATTTGATCATAGCCTTCATGTACACTTTGAAATATTAGATTTGACCGGCCGCGTGATTTGGTCAGAGGAAGCTAGAAACAGTCAATTCAAATTACAGGTAAAAATGCAAAACCAGCCAGGAGGTACTTATTTTTTACGCTTAAAAACAAATGAAGGATATATGATGATGAGGTTTGCGAAGATATAAGTTTGGAGTTTATACTCTTCTACCTGCTACTGCTTCAGCTACCAGTCGTCCACTCTTCATCGCGGCGTCTATTGATCCATTCAGAAGGTGGTCTCCACAAAGATAGAGGTGCTCATTGATACGTAGATCTTTTGCAGTAAGGGCATGTTGAACCTGCTGTTGACGGGGCAGGGCATAGCGTACAAAGTGAGTTGATAAATGTCTCCAGCCATCCACCTGTTCTCCAAACCAATGCCGCATTTCTTCGCGGACCTGATCGGCCATCTTTTCCTGTGGTATTTTGGGATCACCGACAACAGAAATAGAGATGAGTTCCTGTCCTTCCGGAGCATACCCCGGTGCTACCCGGCTAATTGTGCAGATATTGTTAACTAATCTTTGTTGCCTGGTATTCAAACCAATTAATGGTTCAGCAATGGGTGGGGTAGTGCTGGAAAAATGCAAATGCCAGGTGCTTACAAATTCCTGATTGGTGCTTTGGTGATAATCCTTCACCAGGCTGGTAGCTTCGGTTGCCAAAATAATTTTGTCTGCTTTCATTTTATCTCCGGAATGTGTAATTACCGTATTCCCTTCAATTTTAGCAACGGGCGTGTCCAGGTGAATACGCTCCGGTTTTAAATTTGCTGCCAACTGCTTAGGGATCATCTCCATTCCTTTATTGGGAACAGCTGCCATCCCTTTGGCAAACATTTTAAAGATAAAGTCAAACATCCGGCGACTGGTCGATAAATCTTTTTCCAAAAAAATACCGGAGAAAAAGGGCTGAAAAAACCGGTCGATCATTTGCTCACTGAAGCCATATTCATTTTGCAAAGCCGTATAGGTCGGATGCTCTTCCTGTTTAAAGATCGAAGTGATGTCCTGGCGATTGACCTGTCGCCGTAGATTTAGAATTCGCATTTTATCCATTAGACTACCGGCATCTGCTTTAAGTGTAGGAATAAGCGTTGATAGGTCCCTCATCGGGTCACCAAGATAGTCGATTTCTCCGTTGGGCAATAACAAGGCTGCACCGGGCGCAAAGGGTTTCAGCTTCAAAGCCTTATAATTTAATAATTGCTGGGCTTCCGGGTAAGCAGTCAATAATACCTGAAAGCCTCGATCCAATAAGAAACCATCAATTTTATCGGTTTTAACCCTACCACCTACCCGCTCAGTTGCTTCCAGGATTTGATAATCAAGACCTGCTTTTTCCAAATAATTGGCGGCGGAAAGACCCGCTAAACCTCCTCCGATAATAATAACTGACATAAATTTTTTATTTGTAAGGGTAACACGGTTGTTGGTAAATGGTTCGTATAGGGTGTTGGGGTTATAGTTTAAGGAGTTTAGGGTTTTAACATTTAAAAGATAAGATTGAAGATTCCTGTCCGACTCTTTGTCGGTGGCCAGGCGGGGCTACGCTCAATAAACTCATAAACCATAAACCAGTTTATCAGTTTATACCGCCTTTAGCGGTTTGGGTTTATCTCTTTGCTAAAGCAAATTCGGGGTTGATCACTCAGTTCGTATGAACTCATCCCTCAGCAATCCCTCAGCAGGCTCGGGATGCAAGCAGCTCGGGATTTCCCT
>CBDUIU010000510.1:0-4065 GCA_965367335.1 uncultured Saprospiraceae bacterium | reverse complement strand
ACCAGGCCTGAAAAATCAAAATCATAAGGGATGCTTATCAATTTTTCACCTTTTTGAACAGACTTGACATTGCGGGATGCGATGTACAAGGCCCAATCTGCGTTACCAATCATATATTGAAAAAGCGCCATCGTCCGGTAGGTCTCCTGATCCACCTGGTCTTTCTTAATTCCAAACAGGTTGTCATATTTTTCTGCTCCAATCCGGCTTCTGAGTTGGGCGGTATCTTCTATCAAAAAGGCCCATTGCTTATCTACTTTGCCCGTTTCACTATCTTTGAAATTGATTTGTAATAAATGGACCCGGTAGCTGTAATCAGTGAGTTGGTTGTAAATTCGGTATGCCAGGTACTCTTTTAGTAAAAGCTCCCTGGCAAGTGTTTCATCTTCGATGCATTGAGTGACCAGTTTGAAATCATCATGCAAAGCCAAGCCCGCTTCTTCTAGTTCCCCTTTTTTGAAATTTAGCTTCAAAGGAGGCATTTCTTCACATCTGCCCCGCCGGAATTTACCCCTCATTTGCACTTTAGCTTTCCAGTTCAGATTATTTCCGTTTGCATCTTTAAAACTGAAAACAGCTTTAAAATCATCCTCATTTTTTCGGTCACTTAATAATTCTTCGAGCTTCAATTCAAGATTAACCTCTAATAGATCTGTATAATTCATCAAGTCAAAAATACCTTCCTTTGTTAAAGGATCCGGAGAAAGACTATTATTAGCGTACGAGAAATTAAAGGCCAGTATGTATATGAGCATCGAAATTAAATTCCGAATCATATGTTTGTTTTTCATAGTATTGGAACATTCTGTGGCGGAATTGGTTCGGTCAGGCAAACTTAATATTTACAGTTTTCTCAAAAGGAAACTATGTTGTTTTTAGCATGTGTAAAACATAAATAAAGTATGACATTTAAATGACAAAATTATTTAATGTTAAAGTTTTGAAATACGAAATTATATTTAAAACAAAATTCCCCTTTCCTTCGTATGTAATTATACCTAATCAAAAATTTTATATCATGAACTTACCACACATCAACACCCAAAGCGAGCAATCTATTATTCATTCCTTTGAATCCATCGCCCGTGAATTGATCCGAAATCAAAAGATTCAGGTCAACAACTGTAAGTTCTCATTTATTGATCTTGAATTCTATTTATACGATGATCAGCATAAGGAACTTTATATGGAGGACCATGTATCCCGGCCTTTCGGGGAATTGGAAATTCATTCAAATGGAGTGGATATTTCTCTCGGAAATGATCATGGCTTTTATGGCGGCATTTTTATCAGGAGGCTATATGATGAGCAAAATGATTGTATCATTTCCAAGTCAAAAGTGATTAGAGCCCTCTTTAATAAAATGACATTGGGGAAAAACGATATCCGTATCATTGAGGAAGTAACACCCTGGAAAGAGATTTTTATGACCATCCGTAAAAAGCCAGGCTCTACAGATGAACTCCACAAAACCGCTTATACCCAAAAGAGATACAGGTTTATGGCTAAAGATCAGGATATCTTCAAAAACGTGGTAGCTAAAAAGGCTTTAAGCAATACCCCTATCTGGCGCATCAAAAAGCTGGAAACGATCTAGAGTTTTTAAATTAAAGATTGGTTTTTATAAAACCAATCTTTAATTTTTCAATCAATTAATCTTTCAATTAACCAATATTACCTCCTACATATCCAAAATCGCAGGACTCATACCCATATTCGAGAACCCTCCGTCATGATATAGGTTTTGCATAGTTACCATCTTGGTGAGGTCAGAGAACATGGCCACACAGTAATCCGCACAAGCCTCTGCTGAAGCATTGCCGAGTGGAGACATCTTATCTGCATAGTCGAAAAACTCCTGGAAGCCTTTAACGCCGGAACCAGCAGTGGTCCAGGTGGGAGATTGCGAAATCGTATTGACACGAACGTGCTTTTGCGTCCCAAAGTGGTACCCAAAACTTCTTGCAAAGGATTCCAATAAAGCTTTGGATTCCGCCATTTCATTGTAATCCGGAAAAACACGTTGTGCAGCAATATATGTCAGCGCAAGGATAGAACCCCAGTCATTGATGGCATCGAGCTTGAGCATGGTCTGCATCATCTTGTGGAAGGAAATCGCAGAGATGTCAAAAGTTTTCTGCATCCAGTCGTATTTCAGATCAGTGTAACCTCTGCCTTTACGAACATTCAGTGACATTCCAATGGAGTGGAGCGTGAAATCCAGTTTGCCGCCAAGGACCTCCATAGATTTGGTGAAAAGATTTTCGAGGTCTTCTTCGCTGGTCGCATCCGCCGGGATAACTTCCGTTTTGAGTTTATCCGCCAGTTCCTGGATTTGTCCGAAGCGCAAGGCTACCGGAGCATTGGTTAATACGATTTGAGCACCATGCTCGACACATTTTTCGGCAACTTTCCAGGCGATGGATTGCTCATCAAGTGCTCCGAAAATTACCCCTTTTTTTCCCGCTAGTAAATTTGACATATAGTTGGTTGTTTGTTTTGTGATTGAGTTGATTAGTTGATTGAGTAATTAAGTAATTTCATTGAATACCCTGAGCATCGGAGCCCTCCTTTAGGAGTCGCAGGCAGTAAAAAAATCTTCGCCTTAAATCTCCTCCACAATTGAATTTCCTTTTGACTGATCTCCGCTGGTCCATTGCCAGGATTCATGAAACCGTATTCTTCCGTCTTCCAGGATTTCAGGTTTCGAATGACAAATTCCGGTTTTAAAAGCCCCATCCTCACTCAGGTGCTGATATCGCATATCGAGTTCTCCTTTTCTATTGACTTTAGCTATCAGATTACCAAAACGGATACTTCCGCCTTTGTAATTCGCCCACACGATATCCCCTTCCTGCCTGTAATGGAAAATAGTCTTTCCGCTTACTTCCCCATTCGGCGAATTTTCTATACTCCGAAATCTTTTATTGTTATAATTTATCATTTCCTAAACTTCCTGCTTCGAACTTTCCCTGTTATTTAGTGCACGCCCATTAAGATGCCAAACCGCAAACCTCAGCATCATAAGTGCAACCATAAACCCTAAACTTCAGCAATACAAGAGCAACCCCAAACCATAAACCCCGAGCTTCAGCATTACAAGAGGCAACCCCAAACTACAATTTAAGTAACTCCTTTGCATTTTCAATCGCTGAAGCCGAAGGCGGGCTGCCGCTCAGCATCGTCGCCACAGCTCTGACGCGTTCATCAAAGTTTAATAATTTTACATTTGTCACCGTCCGGTCGTCCAGCACCTTTTTATAAACAAAATAATGCGTATCTGCTTTTACAGCGATCTGAGGCGTATGCGTGATCGAAACCACCTGATGGCGATTCGACAGATCCTGTAAAATTTTACCCATTTGCAAGGCCACATCTCCTGAAACGCCAGTATCAATCTCGTCGAAGATAAGTGTAGGCAAAGGAATCGCACTGGCCACCAACGATTTGGTACAAAGTGTAAGCCTTGAAATCTCTCCGCCCGAAGCTACATCTTTGATCGAAAGGAACTTACTGCCTTTATTCGGTGCAAAAAGGAAATTAACTTCATCGCAGCCGGTACTATTGAGTTTTTCAAGTTCTATGATCTCCACTTTCAACTGAGCATATTCCATGGACAACTGCGCAAGTAATTCATGTACTTTCTTTTCAAAACCGGCGACTACTGCTTTTCTTTTCTTGGAAAGCTGGATAGCGATATTGGTCAATTGCTCCCGCTGCTCCTCGATTTGCTTTTTCAGCTTAGCGATCTCTTTGCTCAGGTCTCCGAAAGCATCTAATTTGCTTTGTAGGTTTTCCTGGATTTCCAAAAGCTCTTCAATCGTTTTCACATGATGCTTATGCTGGAGCTTGTAGATCAGGTCGAGCCGGGATTGAATCTCTGCAATCCGCTCAGGATCGTATTCCGTATCGTCTGCAATCTTTTCAAATTCCTGGCTCAATGCAGTCAAACCTTTGATTACTTCCCGAATGACTGCCTCACTCTCTCTTTCTTTTGGAATTACCTTGGCTAAATCTTTAAAATACATTTGAACCTCTTCAGCATCAGGGTCCAGAATATAACAC
>CBDUIU010000509.1:0-4071 GCA_965367335.1 uncultured Saprospiraceae bacterium | reverse complement strand
GTTTCCACCTAAACCCAAAAATAAAAGTACATTATTCATGATTGTAAGTTTTTTCTGCTCTGTGAATATCTTCTAATCAGGATAACCTTTAAATGATATCTAATATTGTTATTTGCTCTGCAAAGGTACAACAAATTTACTGTTCTACTTAGACGAAGGCTTAATAAATAAGTTTAACCGTTGACGGTTCTATATTCCTATAATTTTATCACAAGGCAGTCACTCAGAAATGGCAAATCCTTTCAGGGAGGCTCGTGAAGGAGCCCTATTTTTTCAGGCCAATTTCTCTTAACCGTTCATCCAAATAGCCACCCGCTGTAATGGGATCATAGGCCAGAGGGCGATCTTCGGTAACACACCGATCCAAACAGGTCAGATCCATGGTGCTTCGGGGATGGAGGAAAAATGGAATAGACAGACGAGGTTTATGCCATTCTTCTTTTGGCGGGTTCACCACCCGATGCGTTGTTGATTTTAGGTAATTATTAGTGAGTCGCTGTAACATATCACCTACATTGATCACGATCTCGTTTTCTTCCGGCATGATGTCTATCCACTTATCTTCCATAGTTAAGAGTTGTAGCCCTCCAGCTGAAGCACCTACCAACAAGGTGATCAAGTTGATATCTTCATGTTGTTCCGCTCGAATAGCAGAATTAGGCGCTGTGGTAATAGGCGGATAATGGATCGCCCTTAGAATGCTATTACCATTATGGATTTTATCGTCAAACCACTTTTCTCCTAAATCCAGGTGGATCGCAATGGCCCGAAGTAATTCACCTCCTGCAGTTTCAAAAGCACGATATAGCTCTCGTCCTAGCTGCGTAAATTCAGGTGTTTCTTTCACCATTACATTGTCAGGATATTCTGACTTAATGCTATCGCCGTCAGATACTTCCTGGCCTATCTGATAGAACTCCTTTAAATCCGCCACTTTTGATTGTTTGGCGTGTTCTTTTCCAAAAGAAGTATACCCCCTTTGACCTGCTAATCCTGGCACCTCATATTGGCGTTTGGTGTCTACATCAAGTGCAAAGAAATTTTTTGCTTCCCGGTAAAAACCATCGATCAAGTCTTTAGAAATACCGTGGTTAATTACTCCGACAAAGCCTATTTCATGAAAAGCTTTACCAAGTTGTTCTACAAAGGCTTGGCGCTCTTCGGCAGTGCCATTTACAAATTTTGATAAATCCACTAAGGGGATCGCTCTATCAGACATAAAATTTAGTGTTTTGTTAGTTGTAATTTACGGTTTTTTTGGTAAAACGTTTTAATAATGAGCTAAGTTTTAAAATTTGAAGAGTAAGGTGGATCGCTATACACCGGACGCTATTAAGTAGAGATCACGGTGCTAATCTGCTGCCAACCAGTCTACTATTAACTTACTCACCAGCTCCGGTTGTTCCATCGGAAGCAAATGACCGGCGTCTTTGATCGTTACCAATTTTGCTGTACCTGATTTTCTCCATAGTTCCCACTCGCTTTGGTCTATTGCATCTGTCTTTTGTCCACGAATAGCTAATGTTGGAATAGAAATGTTATGTCGCAAAGTACGATAACTTGGTGCGTAGCAATATACTTGAGCTTCCCATTCCCGTGAATAAGCCAAACGGATATTTCCTTCCTGAGTTGGCGTAGAGCCTGCGCTTACATAATCCCACAATGCTTCATCAGTTAGCCTTCTAAAAACTTTCTTAGCGCGGAAATGCTCGAACATGGCTGTTTGGTCAGGCCATTGAAACCGGCGACGTAACGCTTGTTTAGCGATAGGGATGATTCGTTTGCGGAGAGCAAGAGGTATTATTTTGCCCAGATATAACACGCTGGGTGGTAACATTACAGGTTCGATCAGGATCAGCTTTTTGAACAAGTCTGGCCGCTGATGTGCCGCCAGTAAGGTAGCCACTCCACCCATAGAATGTCCTACGCCAATGATGTCCTTTAAGCCTTGCTGATCAAGGAACCGAATAAGGTCGTCTGCAATTAATTGCCAGCTGGTTAGTTCTGCAGGGGAATGCCCTTCCCACAGCGGTCGATGTTGAATCGCAAGTACCTGATACTGTTTCGCAAATGATTGAAGTAGCTGCTGATAGCTTCCCGGTGGATAGGCATTCGCATGCGAAAAATGTGTCACCTCGCCAGGTCCATCAAAACTAATATATGGAATCGTTGCTGTACTAATGGGTATTAATATTTAAGAAAAAATGCAAAGATAATATTTCAGCACATCAACACGGAAAACCTCGGGCAAAAGAAAAGTCAATCCTGTTTTTAAAACTGACTGTCCTCTCCACCTTTTGTATCATCATTGTTAATCTTGCTGCGTTTTCTTCTGGTACCTTTATCATTGACATTACCAAATTTGTAATCCAGACTTATTCCAAAAGACTGAAAGGGAATGGTAAATTCATTTATTTGATAAAATACGCCTGCTTGTTCCAGCTCAGAATTAAAAGACTTATTGACCTTAAATGGCTCAACAATACGGATACCAACTGCCAAACGTTCATCCAGGAATTCTTTTTTCAAACCAAAGGTAAGAATAGAAAAGGACGGTACTCTTCCTTGTAAGGTTAAACGCCGGGAGCGGAAAAATCCAAAAGTCTCAATCTTGAAATTGTTTTTGAAAGCATAACTGCCGCCCAGGTTTCCATTATACATGAAGCCTTCATTACTGATTTTCTCTCCGTCAATAGTAGCTTCGGCATTATAGGTATACACGTTGAACCCAAAACGCAAGGATAGTTTTTTCTTCAGATTGGCCGAGGTAAATAAATTGAGACCTACTGAGTTATTCTCACCAATATTTCTATAGGTATTAATCGACACACCTTCTGGACTTACAGTTACAAAACTCTCAATCACATCCGTCGTAAGTCGGTAATAAACTGCTGCGTTGACAGAAATACCTTTAAAGAAGGTATTATATCCAAACTCTGTCAAATGAGAAATTTCCGGTAGTAGATCGGGATTACCAAAGGTGACATTACGTCGATCAGAATTATTGCGATAAGGATTAATGTAATAAAGACTGGGGCGTTGAATACGTTGTACATAACTCAACTTAATGCTAGAGTAATTTTTAAATTTTCGATTGAGAATAATACTGGGAAGTAGATTGCCATAATCATTTTTGAAATTGTCGCCGTCACTAGCAAAGACACCTTTTATATTTGTATGTTCATAACGAGCGCCAGCAACCAAACCATAATTTTCTCCCAGTTTGAAATTCATTGATGTATAACCTGCGTAGACATCCTGATCATAATCAAAGCGATCCGTTAATGCAGTGTTAGAAAAATAGCCTTCCTGAGAAAAATCGTATAATTCAAATGAATAATCACTGTCAATTTCTCTTAAGATACTTTTTGCTCCAACTTCAAGCTTTACGTTTTCTCCAAAGGGATGTACGTAATCTACTTGAAATGTTGTCTCCAGGTTATTGCCATCATTGGTACTGCGTTCACGGAGACGAAGCTCATCAATAAGACTGGTTTGATCGGTGAAGGCATCCTGTGTACTTATATTCCCTGTAAACTGAAGTCCAAAGCTAAGTTCCTGATCTTTTTTCCTAAAGGTCTTTCGGTACTCTGTGGTCCAATCATACCCACTGCGTAAATCTTCGTTATCATTAAAACGATCGTATTCTTGTTCAAAATTTATGATAGGCGTTGAAAAAACAACCATGGTATTTCCACTGCGGTCAAAGCTACGTCCACGCAGGTTAAAGCTGGACGTAATACTATTAAATGCATTAAAATCATAAAATGCACCGATGGTGCCTCCAAAGCCTATCCGCGAACTCTCACTAATTCCATTCTGTTCAAGAATATTTGTCGTGTCGCCATTATAATCCTCACGTAAAAAGTAGTTGGTACCATCTCGCGGCCAGGAGTAGCGGATTGTCGTTGCAGTATTGATCCCAAAGCGACCCTTGACCCAGTTTAAGTTTAATTTGGCATCATTCTGCCGTGTACCGACGGAACCACCAACAGAGCCGTTAAAGCCATCAGCAGTTTTTTTCTTAGTAATGATATTGATAATTCCGGCGCTGCCCTCTCCGTCATACTT
>CBDUIU010000508.1:0-4074 GCA_965367335.1 uncultured Saprospiraceae bacterium | reverse complement strand
AGAGAGGTGATTTCCCGGCCGGTGACTTCCACCTCCCGTAATACACTCGCGTTTACTCCCAGGCTGATGGTTCCCAGATCGGTAGTGCCACTTAAAGTGAAGGCATCGGAATAATAGGTTTCATAACCCAGAAATTGAGCCATGATGTAGACATTGCCTGCTGATAATTTAGAAAAATGAAATTGACCGTTCTGGTCGGTCACTACGCCATTGATGAGGCTGGAATCCTGCGCTGAATGCAGCGTGACACTGGCGTATTCTATGGATTCTCCGCTGGCGTTATCGATAATCCGGCCGCTAAGATCGGTTTGTCCGGCCAAGGCAACAGAGCAGGTACTAAGTACCAGAAACATAATAAATTTTCGCATTACAAGACAATTGACAGTTTACCAAAAAATTAGAATTCAAAAGTAGCTTGAGAACCGGCCTGTCTTGTAGTGCGATTGGTGATAATAATAGTATTATTGGAAGTGTTGAGCTCTAAATTGTAAAGGGGTCACCTTTTCGTGTCGTTTAAAAAAGCGAATGAAATAAGACGTATCATTGAAATTGAGCACATGAGCGATCTCACTCATAGATTTATCGGTATGCAGGATATAGCGTTTGGCCTCCAATAGCAGCTGCTCGGTAATGTGATCGCTGGCACTTTTACCGGAATTTCGCCGACAAATGATGTTTAGTTGTTGACGGGTAGTGTGTAATTCAAGCGCAAAATCATTAACATTTCTCAGCTCGGGGCATTTGTCTGCGATCAATTTCTGGAAACGGTCATAGAGTAAGTTGGGGCTGGCTTGAACGTCGTGGGCACTGGACAATTGCAATAATTTGGAGAAAATAACGCGCAAATAACCGTTGATGATTTGATCCGAAAACTCATTTCTATTGTTAAATTCCTCAAAGATATCTTCGAAGATAAAGCTGATGTCCTTTTTTCCACGCATGGAGATATTGACTACCGTACTCAGGTTTTTGATTAAATTGAGGATAGATACTTCATTGATGGAATTGAAAAATTCTTCCTTGAACAACACCACGTAGCCTTGCGGGATCGATGTAAACTGCCAGCAGTGCAACTGGCCGGAATGAAGAAAATAGAGTTCGGGGGCTTCAATTTTGAATTTTTCCGTCTCAATCCAGTGATAGCCTTCTCCCTGGGTTAGATAGATCAATTCGTGATACCCACCGTGCTTGTGCGGCCGGGTTTTTTTGATCTTTTCCTTGAAGCGGGAAATTTTAAAGAGCTGATCTTTTCCTAACTTATTCTTGAATGGGATGGGCGCAACATTCATAAGAGTGCAATTGTCGTAATACTATGAAAATAAGGATTTTAATCTGGGTTGGACTGATGTTGTCCAATGTATGGGGCCTGGCGGGGCAATCGGTGTCGACTCAGGTTTTAGACGCCTATTTTACGGTACTCACCCGACAACACCAAGTGAATGCGGAAATTTCATCCGCCTTGCAACAAATATCGCCAAATTTGCATCAAGACTATCAGCAGTTGCTGTTGCTGAAGGATGAAGATGGTACTTTACCCTGGGCCTATTTTCGAAAAAAACTGGAACGAGCCGGTGCCGGAGACCAATTGATGACCTTGTGCAGAGAAGGGCGGCAACTTCATTTAATGCTGCGCCGCTATTATAATCTGAGGCTGGTGGATGCCTATTCCCAAATGACGGTGGATACTTCCCAATCTATCCGTCGCTTGTTATTTTTTGATCTCCGGGAAGGAGAAAAAGTTGCCGAGATTGGTTTTGGTTATGGCTATAATCTTCATCTGCTGGCCCTGGCTTATCAACACACCAACATCTATGCCAATGAGCTGGATGCCTACCGCCTGGAACGCATGCAACAAACTATAGAGGAAGAATATCCGTCCGCCCGTAACCAACAATTTCATTTCATCAACGGTATTCCATCATCTACCAATCTGGAAAATCAGGAGCTGGACCTGATCATCATGGAAAATGTGTTCCACCACCTGCTGGATCAGCCTGCCTTTTTACAATCTATGATAAACAGTTTGGGCGATCGTGGAGAGATCGTGATCATTGAAGAATTTCTCGATTCGGGCCGGGAAGGGAGTAGCTGCACGGAACTGATGGAGCGGAATCAATTGCTGGGTTTATTTGAAAAAGCGGGCCTGGTATTGCTGCGGGAAGTGTCTTTAGAGGAGCAGTACAAGAGCATGTTGCGTTTTGGACGGGACCGAACGAAGGGGATGGATAAGTAATTTGACCGCTATACGCAATAACAGGTTACAGAACGTACTTTTTATGTCTTCAAAATATAACCATCTTTCATTTCAATTATTCTATCTGTTTTTTTGGCGAAGTCAATATCATGAGTCACGATTATCATAGACATATTGAACTCGTTGCTTAATTTCCTTAAAACATCAAAAACGATTTCTGAATTTTTACTATCTAAATTTCCCGTAGGTTCATCACCCATTATTATTTTGGGATTATTGATTAGAGCCCGGGCTATGGCCACTCTTTGTTTTTGCCCTCCTGAAATTTTTGAAGCTTTTTTATTTGCCTGGTCTGCAATGCCTAACATATCCAATTTATCTAGGGCTTTTTTTCTTATTGTATTCTTATCGTCTTTCCCCAATTTCAAAGCCGGAAGCATTACATTTTTTAAGACGGTAAATTCAGGTAATAAATAGTGGAATTGGAATATAAAACCGATTTTTTCATTTCTAATTTGTGCCAATTCATTCTTAGTTTTACCGGACATACTTTGTCCGTCAATAATGAGTTCTCCTGTAAAATTAGTGTCCATAGTAGATAGTACATATAAAAGGGTAGATTTCCCACATCCCGACTTTCCCATTATAGACACAAATTCCTTTTTTTTAATTTCCAGCGAAATGTCCTTTAAGACATGGAATTTTGTAGGTTCCCAAAAATACTTATTGACATTTTGTGTTTCTAAGATATTATCCATAATACAAGCTATTGGCCTCTGATGATTTCAATAGGGTCTATTTTTTGCGCTTTTTTAGCCGGGAGATATCCAGCAAGGAAAGTTGCCATTAAAGCAAAGACAACGCCTGTAATGTAGAAGAAAGGGTTATAATTAACGGGATAGGTTTTTACAGTAGGTAAGGCTTCGGTTTCAAACGGAATGTAATCAATAAATACGGAAACACCATAACCGATACTTATCCCTAAAGAGGCTCCGATGAAGCCTATGGTAAGCGCCTGACTAATGAATATAAACATTACATCTCCTCCCGTAAATCCGGTGGCTTTAAGAATGGCGATGTCATTCATCTTTTCAACAATAAACATATTCAGTATATTGTAAATACCAAAGCCGGCCACGATTAATAAGGTAATGCTGACAGCATAAGAAATTAATGTTCTAATATCAGATCCTGTATCAAATTGTGCATTTGCTGTTTTAATATCTAAAGCTTCAACATCATAAGTGTTTTCTATTAACTTAGAAAAAGGGATGGCATCATCCATATTTTTGAGTTTGACATGAATTCTGGTGATATGATTTCCACCCACACTAAGTATTTGTTGTGCCATTTTTAGATTAACATAGCTCTGCACGTCATCTACTTCGGCTAATCCACTTTGATAGACACCACCGATGCTCAATGAAAAAGTTGTTCCACTTGCGTTTGAGACCTGAATGTTATCTCCAACAGACAGAGAGAGTTTTTGGGCAATTCCAGCTCCTAATAGAATACTATTTTTCTTTTTTAAAAGAGAATTCACATCGCCCTCCACCACATACTCCTCAAAATTAAATAAGCTTACCTCTTCATTCACTTCTATTCCATTAATCACACCATTCAAGTTGTTTGAACCAGCCAGATAAAAAACCTTACAGGTAGTTTGAGGGGTGGCCCCTTCTACTTTATTATTTTTTTTAAGTTCGGAAAGAATAGGTAATGCGTTGTGAATTCTCTCCAGGCGACTTTTAGGCTTAATGGAATGGATAAGATTGATATTCCTTATAGCATCAAAATATATGTCAGAAGGTTGATGTATGGTTGGAGCTGTCTTATTGTATATTTGAATATGTGGGGTTCTGTTGAGTACCAAACCATCT
>CBDUIU010000507.1:0-4097 GCA_965367335.1 uncultured Saprospiraceae bacterium | reverse complement strand
TGGATTGTTTTGGCAAAAACAGTAATTTAAATAAAGAAAAAAAGAAAACAGAAGAGGAGAAAAAGAAAACGATGAAGCAAACGATCAGTGGTATCCAGGATCGATTTCAGCCTCGTCTTTCTTTATCAATCGACACCTTATCCTACTATGACTTACTTCAATTTCACAATCTGACTACAAAAGTATATTTTGAAGGTAACGATTTCCTGGTTTTAGAGAAGACTAGTTTCGAGTACGAGCAAGGAAGAGTCGATTTCTCTGCCCGGTTGGATATCAGCCAGGCCAATCAAACACCTTTTGAATTTGAGCTACGCACCCAAAACCTCAACCTAAAAAAGCTACTACCACCACTCGACTATTTCAACATTCAACTCTTAGCTAACCTTGACCGTCATCCTGAAGACCTCAACCTGACGATCAAACATCAGGGAATCATTGATGATCAAAAGGGTTTAATACCCAATACTTCATCTGGCGAAATAAGTTTTGATATTGAAGGCGGAGAATTTTTGGCTGGAAAAA
Source organism: uncultured Saprospiraceae bacterium (assembly GCA_965367335.1). Taxonomy (GTDB): domain Bacteria; phylum Bacteroidota; class Bacteroidia; order Chitinophagales; family Saprospiraceae; genus CBDUIU01. The sequence continues at coordinate 3,575 of CBDUIU010000507.1, read as the reverse complement.
TCAGCTATAAACCCGACCCCAACCTGACCAAAGACAGCGTTAATAACAAATCATTTACAAAGGCGGTAATTCAATTACAGGGAGACCCGAACGTCTTTAATGACTTTCTAAAAACGGAACAATTCTTTTTTGACCAAGGTCGGTTTTTCCTTTACTTTGATTATGAAAATGACCCTGCAAATTTCGAAGAAATCCTTACCGGAGGTACCGCCACGCTCAAGATTCGCGATAGCTACGTCCTTTACAAACCGGCAGAAATCACTTTTCCCCTTACAAAAATAGACCTGGTACTTCAATCTGATGTGGCAGACTTTGATCTTTTCCTGCAATCCGATTCTCTTCAGCAGGAAATTGAGCTCAGCGGTGTCATCAATAACCTAAGTGAATTGGTCATCGGAAATACGGGAAAATCCATCTCTACCATCGTCGACATTAAGTCCCCCAAATTGATCTGGAATCAATTCCTCTACCTATTTTCATCAGAAGAAGAACCGCAACAGGAAAAAAGCCTACAAGCTTTAAGAACAACCATTAAAGGGATGTTCTCCACTTTTGACCCCAACCTCAGTATTCAAACAGATACCTTTGTTTATACCGATAAATTCTTTGTGGAGAATTTTCAAACCGGGGCATTCATGGACGACGCGGATCACCTATTTTTGGAAAAAACTGCTTTTGATTTCCATGACGGCAGTGTCAGTGTGAAAGGGAAATTTGACTTGAGTCAAAAAGAGGAAGTACCATTCAATGCCGCTTTTGGTTCTAAAGATTTAGATGTAGTCAAATTGTTAGAAAGCCTTGATTATGTCGCCTTACCCTCTTTGCGAAGCATTGAAAAATTAGCTGGGCGTATTACGATGGATTTTGACATCAATGGGGTGATTGCACTGGATGGAAGAGGCTTAATTCCAGCAACTACGGATGGGCTTCTTGATGTCATATTGAAGGGCGTTGTATTGCAAGGCATGGCACCACTGGACGAAATGGCTGCTAAAATTAAAATGAAAAAACGATTTGCCAACCTTCGCTTTGCACCCATCGAGAACAAGATCACCATTGAGGGTAGAGAAATTGAAATTCCTTTAATGGAGATTCAATCCAATGCCTTCAATCTGTTTCTTGAAGGTACTTTGAGTTATGATGACAAGACCAATATCTGGATCACGATTCCTTTAGATAATTTGCAAAACAGAGACCTTGGTATCATTCCGGTCCGACGTGGTTATGCGGCCGCAAAGCATAAGGTTTACCTGGAAGTTACATCGGATGAAGAAGGGAACAATAAATTCAAGTTCAGGATAAGCAAAAGAAAATTTTATAAGAAACGGGGTATCTTATCTCAGTTCAGAGAAGACAAACGCAGATACCGAAAAGAGCGAAAAGAAATGAGAAGAAATCGGCGATATTGATTTTTCATATTAGTCTCTATCAGTCTAAGTAAAGATTGTCCGAAACTGCACTATATGTGTTTAAAATAAGTTGCTCAGACGAAGTTGGTGGTTGCAAACCTTCGCTACAGCTTAAAACCTTACCGCTTCGAAAAGCATATCCTTTTACTGCAATTTCTGTTAATTGATAGCTCTACCAAAACAAGCTAAATAGCAGAATAACAGCTATTAATAAAAATAGATTCAAGTGTAGGATGAACTTTTTTGTGATCAAAGAAGAATTTAGTATTTTCACCGTTAAGTATTAGATTATGAAATTTGGCAAATTAGCGGATATCAGTCAGGTTGATTTTACTTTACCTCCGGACCCGGCAGAAAATCTGCGGTTTTTACAAAAATTTAAACCGCGGGCCACAACCCCGGAAATATTGATCGGTTGTACTGGATGGCGTATGAAAGAGTGGGTTGGCAAAGTTTATCCACCTAACACCAAAGCGAAAGATTATCTGTATCATTACTCCAGACAATTTAACACAATTGAGCTAAATACAACCCATTATCGAATTCCCAACTTACAAACTATTCAAAACTGGTACAATCAGTCTGCTGCAGATTTTCGTTTTTGCCCAAAAATTCCGCAATCAATTAGCCATCATAGACAGTTGGGAGTTGGAACAGGTTATATTGAAGCCTTCTGTGATGCGGTCATTGGATTAAAAGAAAAATTGGGTGTCTGTTTCATGCAGTTACCGCCTTATTTTGGTCCGGAGCGCATTCCGTTACTGGAGGTATTTTTAGAACAATGGCCAGCTGAAATTCCATTAGCCTTAGAGTTCAGACAAGAAAGCTGGTTTAGTGAAAAAGAAATGGTTGAGCGATTTTTTAAAAAATTAGAGGACAAAAAGATCAGCCTGGTGATTACCGATGTAGCGGGACGTCGGGATGTACTACATATGCGTTTAACCAGTACCGTAGCCTTAATACGATTAGTGGGTAACGGTTTGGTTCCTTCGGATTATCAGCGAGTGGATGAATGGATAGCACGCTGGCAGGATTGGTTAGCTCGTGGGGTTCAACAAATCTATTGCTTTGCACATGAGCCGGACAATTTACTAGCGCCCGAACTTGGGGACTATATTCATCAGCAAGTTGCACAATTAGAACAAGTGATTAGTCGTGGACCTACGTTTTATCAAGATCCTGCGGATTCTCAAATTAGCTTGTTTTAGCAATCGTAAAAGATAAATAAAGGATGACCTCAATTTGAAATAAGCAATTGACAGATATTTTAGCATTTAGGAATAATCATTCATACGTAATATTGATGAGATAATTAGAGAGATGACAAAAAAAGACCAACCACAAAAGTTTCCATACATACACCGGGATATTTCCTGGTTATCTTTCAATTATCGGGTATTACAAGAGGCCAAGGATCCCGCTGTACCTTTGTTTGAACGCATTAAATTCATGGCGATCTATTCTTCCAACCTGGATGAATTTTTCCGGGTGCGAATCGCCAACTTAAGAAACCTGGTGCGGGCTGGAAAAAAGACCAAACGACAATTGGGTTTTGAGCCCAAAGCAATTTTAAAAAAGATATTAAAGATCGTTAATCGGCAGCAGGAAGAATATTCGGAAATATTCCAGGAACAGATCATTCCGGAACTTAAGCTGCATAACATTCATCTGCTTCGTCGTCAAGCCATGAATGATGAACAACGGGAATATGTCGATAATTTTTTCCAGGGCAACCTACTTCCCTTTGCACAGCCGGTGTTACTGATTAAGGAAAAAATTCGCCCATTTCTGAACAACGGAGCGCTATACCTGGTGGTTTGGATGACAGACAAAGAAGACAAGTCAAGCAAGAACCGTTATGCTATTGTAAAGATTCCTTCAGAGTATTTTCCACGTTTCATTACATTGCCCACCGAAGAAGGTCGACATGATATCATTATGTTAGATGATGTCATTCGGGAATCTATTCGCTGGTTATTTCCAGGTTACGATATTATCGATACCTTTTCCATCAAGCTCACCCGTGACGCCGAATTATACATTGATGATGAATTTTCCGGTGACTTGATCGAGAAGATCAAAAAAAGTTTGACTAAACGAAATGTAGGGCCTGCTTCTCGCCTGGTGTATGACCGGACCATGCCCAAGCATTTGTTGGAATTTTTG
>CBDUIU010000506.1:0-4107 GCA_965367335.1 uncultured Saprospiraceae bacterium | reverse complement strand
TAGTTGAGCTCCGGGTTGTCGGAAAGATCTCTGACGAATTCCAGGAAACTCTTCCTGGGTTGCTTTAAATTTGAAATCAGCAGATCACAAATCACCAGCGCTCCCGCATTGATGAACGGGTTTCTGGGGATGCCATTTTCTAATTCAAGCTGGATCAAAGAATTAAAAGCGGTGCCGGACGGCTCAACGTCCAGCCTGGTCCACATTTTTTCACCGATCATTTTATACGCAAGGCTGAGGGCAAATACCTTGGCAATACTCTGAACTGAAAACTTTTCCCGATAATCTCCAACCCCAAACATTTGATGATCAATAGTCGAAATATGAACACCAAATTTTTCCGGATTTACCTTTCCTAACTCTGGGATGTACGTGGCTAACTGTCCTTTATTATTTAAAGCATTTACCTTTTGATAAACGGAAGCGATGATACTTTTATAGTCCATGGTCATTGTTTGCAATAGCTTGTTTCATTTTAAGGAAAAGATCACAGATTGATAGGGCTTCAAGTTTACTTTATTGCCTTGTGCGATAATGGAGTTGTAGTTATTGATCATTAATTGATCCGTCGAACCGATTTCGCTTAGTTCAATGCTGGAATTTTTATCGGAAAAATTAAGTAGAACTAAAACGGTCCTGGAATCTAGTTTTCTGGTATAGGCATAGATATCCGGATGATCTTTTCCTAGCAATTGGTAATCTCCATAAATTAAGACCGAATTATCTTTTCGTATTTGTGTCATTTTTCTAAAATAGTTCAACACGGAGTTGGGGTCTTTATTTTGATTGCTTACATTGATCTTATCATAGTTGTCATTGACAGGTAACCAAGGTTCGCCGGTGGTGAAGCCGGCATGTTTGGATCTGTCCCATTGCATAGGTGTTCGGCCGTTATCCCTGGATAAAAAATTGAGTACGCGGAGGTGTTGTTCCATGTCTTCCCCTTTTGCCAAAGCTACTTTATAGCCGTTGAGCGCGGAAATGTCCTGGTATTGGTCAATCGATTGAAAGTCAATATTGGTCATCCCTAATTCATCACCATAATAACAATAGGGCGTTCCCCGCATACTTAAAATAAAGGTGTGTAACATTTTTGCGGAAGCTGCTCTAAACTGGGGACTGTCATCTCCAAACTTGGATACCATCCTCGGCACATCGTGATTAGCCAGAAATATGGACAGCCAACCTTCTTGTGCAAAGGCACTATCCCAGCGGCTATAAACTTCCTTGAATTCAGCCAGCTCGTAACGGTCCAAACTATTGCCAATATTCATTCCCTCAAAGTGATAGGCCATTTGCAACTCGTTGCGCGCGGCATCAACTAAATCATGCGCATCCTTAAATGTAGATCCTGCTCCTTCTGAAACAGCAAAAACATCATATTTACTAAGTACCTCACCGTACATTTCCCGTAAATAAGGATGTACGTTGGGCCCCATGCCATAATATTTGATCACGTCCTTTTCGTACCCCTCCGGTAAGGCCGGAAAGGTAGTGTCTTTGGAAACATACTGAAAGGCATCCAAACGAAACCCGTCGACTCCCTTTTCCGCCCAAAACTTCATGATATCATAGACTTCCTGCCTCACCTTTGGGTTCTCCCAATTCAGGTCTGGTTGCTTTTGAGAAAAGTAGTGCAAGTAGTAAGCATTGGTCAGGCTGTCGTATTTCCAGGCTTCTCCTTTTTCATCGAAAAAACTCCAGCGGTAATTCGGTTTTCCTTTTTCTGCCGGCCACCAGTGGTAGTAATTTCGGTAGGGATTATCCCGGGAACTTCTCGATTGTTTGAACCATTCATGTTCATCGCTACTATGGTTAACGACAACATCCATGATCAACTTAATGTCTCTTTGGTGCATGCCTTCTAGCATTAAATCAAAATCTGCCATGTCCCCAAAATCTGTCATAATATTCCGGTAGTCACTCACATCATAACCATTATCGTCATTCGGAGAACTATAGATCGGATTGAGCCAAACCGCATTAACACCCAAACTTTTAATGTAGTCCAGTTTTTCGATGATCCCTTTTAAATCGCCGATACCATCCCCGTTGGTGTCTTTGAAACTCCGCGGGTAGATCTGGTAGATAATGATTTCTTTCCACCATTTTTCGTTGTTAATTTTAGTGCCTTCTTGTTGCTCTGGTTGTTGTAGGCAACTACCCAAAAGTAGAAAGATAAATAATGAGTAAAAGCATTCTTTCATGTTATATAGTATTATTCATGCATGAACATAATTGGATAGTATCAAAAACATATGGTGTGCTATGACAACACATTAAATCATTCTTTCATTCCGATTGCTCATCCACCACCAGGTTAAAGATACAAATACAAAGGTGTTTCCCAAATTGTTGAATGTATAAAGAATGATTGTAATCTGTCTGCCCGCCATTCTGTTAATTTAATCGTATCTTAGTGGTACATTTCATCCTTTGTTTGTTTCTACCAGGCACCCTTCAAGGGGGAAGAAGTACAAGCCAACCAAGTTTAGAGTGCATTTTTATCACTTAGACCTTGAATGAATGGCCGAATCTTCTTTTCAACTCCAGGCACCGACACCTTTTTCCGAAAGTTTGCTTTGGCAGATAAACCGGGACTTCTATTTAGAGGCTGGTTTGAAGGCCTGGCAGCAAAATACAGTGCCGCATCACCTTACCAGCAATTCCATGGTTGGACGTACTTATGCGGAACTGATCTTTGCAGTTCTAAAAGACCTTTCTGCAAAAGGAAAAGTTCATGAAAAGGTATACATTGTAGAATTGGGCGCGGGGCATGGCCGTCTGGCTTTTCACCTACTCAAACATTTAGATAGGTTGACCGCTCAGCTAGGGTTAAATTTGCCAGAGTATTGTTATGTGTTAACGGACATTATCGAAGAGAGTCTGGATTTTTTTCTGGAGCATCCTCAATTCCATCCTTTTTTTAAAAAGGGAAAACTTGATGTGGCTTACTTTGATGCGATTGGAGGTAAGGAATTATTTCTTCGTTTTTCAAAGAAAAAGATTGTTGCCGATAGCTTGAATCAACCGCTGCTTGTACTTGCAAATTACTTTTTCGATTCCATTCCCAATGACCTTTTTCAAATTAAAGATCAACAATTACATCGTTGCGCCATTGGCCTTGAGACGGATGAGGACCCTGAGGGGATGAGCCCGGCAATGCTACTGAAAAAAATGACTCCGGTTTTTTCTTCTCAGGAAATGAATGAGCCTTGTTATAATAGTGCGGTATTGAATGAAATGTTAGCGGATTATCAAGAACTGCTGACGGATGCTTATTTGTTTTTTCCAAAAAGTGGATTGCAATGCCTGGATAACCTGCGACAATTTTCTCCGGAAGGAATGATCGTAATTTCAATGGACAAGGGGTTTCATCAAATACACGATTTAAATAAATCACAGGTCCCGGAGATCATCACACATGGCAGTTTTTCCATTTGGGTAAATTACCATGCGCTCGGGCTTTATTGCAATAAAATGGGTGGCGCAGCAATGTTTCCCTCCGGCTCTACTTTTTATCTGGATTTGGCCTGCCTGCTTTTTTTACCGGACAGCGATGCTTACACCGAACTCTATGCGGCCTATCAACGGGTCGTCAATGATTTCGGACCAGACGATTTTAATGGCTTGAAACGACTGACCTACCAAAATATGTCGCGGATGAGTCTGGCGGAATTAATTGCGATACTCCGGTTGAGTGCCTATGATTCCACCATGTTTCAGAATGTATTGCCCCGGATCAAACAGGTTGCCCGACAGATCACCGTTAATGAGCGTACGCGTCTTGTTGAAACCATGCACCAAACCTGGGCCATGTACTTCAACCTCAACGAAGCGTTTGACCTGGCCTACGAAATGGGCGGTTTGCTTTATGATCTCGGCGCTTATCAGGACGCGCTGGGTTATTTTCAGTTTTCCGTGGATCAGTTTGGTTCTCGTGCGGATGTATATTATAATCAAGCCTTGTGTTATTATCAACTTAGAGCAGATGATCTGTTTTTACAAACCTTACTGAAAGCTAAAACCCACTTTCCGGCTTATGATCGATTTGCGGAATTAGAAAAATTAGATTTGGGCGCTGAGTAAAATGTGTTTTTTTGAATT
>CBDUIU010000505.1:0-4120 GCA_965367335.1 uncultured Saprospiraceae bacterium | reverse complement strand
CTCTTCTGCGGGTACCATTTTCTTTTGGAACTGGTCATAAGCCTTTTTCCCTGAAAGGATGGCTTTTATATCTTCGGCAAAAGCAGCATCTTCTTCAGAAGCAGGTAACACGGGTGTAAGTCTGTCGGTAGAGGCAGGCTTTTTCTTATCCTCCCCTTCCGCCGGATAGGTCGGTGTCTCGGTATAATCAGCGTCATCAACCGGATATTTCTTTACCGGTGCAGTCGGAGCCGAAACGTGTTGAGGAGTTTTAATAGCAGTCATTGATTCAGAAGTAGGCGGTGTATCAAAAGGTTCCACGTAGTAATCCTGATCTTCCGTTAATACTTGATCGACATAGCTGTGCTGTTGAGCAAAAGCTTGAGGACGATCGGGTTGAAGGTGGTAACTACCATTGGCATAAGTTAGGGAAACCGCCCCATTGTCATCATAATGTTTTGCGCTGACACTTTTCGTTTTTGCTTTTTGCTGGCCTGGCTTTGGCTTAGAGATCACCACGTCCGTTTGACCGTTTTTCAGCTTATACTGATGCACCGGTTCCATCTCCGTGTGGCGATCCTGCCGTTGGTGATCACAATCCTCTAATAAACTAAATAGACCTTTTTTTCTCATGATCGGGGGTTATTTATCGTTAATCTAAAAACTGTAAAAGGATCTAAAGCCATAATCAACTCATTATCTTTGTCTTTAATGTTTTCGGGATTAACCTGTAGATTGATCCATTTATTTCCAGCAGAAAGAATTTCTACCAACTCTCCATTCAGGACCGCTACCGGTGAATAATCTTTATGCAACGAAAGATTACTACCTTCCACTTCCAACATGGGTTGTTCTGCTGCCATACTAAAACTCGCTCTGCGCACAGAGGGTGGGAAATCACCTCTTCTGGCTTTTTGCAACAGGCTCGCCAGTTTTTTATAACTCACTTTTTTCTTACTTACTTTTTCTAAGTCCACATTTTTACGTTCAACGGCTGCCAGGTCATTTACAGAAGTGACTCCGATTTTCCGTAGGCTTTCTTTGGTATCCTCATCCATTTCCTCAATGATGTCAAACGATACATCATCCTTTGAAATGGGATTCTTCGTGGTCTTTCGCACTTGCTGGTCTGTGATGGATCCAAGTTGGATTGCAATCTTGGAAGCCCCGGTCTGGCCAGGTTCCGCTGTTACAAACTGGACTTCCCGGCCATCAAATCGAGGAAATAATTGCATCTCCAGACTGAGGTCCTTTACCGCATAGGTCAAGGGTTTGTTGATGGCCTTGACTGCCAGGGTCTCCCGGGCCTTATCCAACTCAACGATGAGGGAGTCCAGGAAGGATTCTAAATTCCAGGATTTGTTATTGGCCATATGTTAATGATTACTTCCTTTGAACCACCTTAAAGGCGGTTCGCAGTTTATTTGTTATCCTGAGTGTCTGAAAACCCAGCCTCTTCTGAAACTGGCACTAATGTTATTTTTAATTGATGAAAAACCGGATCAAAAGAAGTTGCTACATCATACAAAGGAGGTACCGCTCCTAAAACTACTTTCCCATTTTCTTCCACCAGCAAATCTAACTGCACCGGCACCTCCAATTCTGCTGATTCGATTTCCATGACCACCAACTGTTCTTCGGTACTACCCGCGGAACGACCTTCGATCGTGGCCAGGTCTTCAAGCAATTGATCCATTGATAAAAAGGCCTCGTCAATTTGTTTGTCCATGTTTTTGGCTTTGCTTGTCCAAGGCAACTGGCATCAAAGTGACCTTTTTATCAAACAACACTTTTTGTCCGTCTAACAAAACAGGTTGCTCCTCCAGAGAGGTACTTTGATACCGCGACAAATCAGGAAATATATTGTTTGACTTCATCACATTGATTTTGTACCGATAAAATGAATAAGGCTCGGACGAGGAAAATTATGTGTTTCATTGACCAATGCCGTAACTTGTCCCAGCTCATTGGTTTGCTCGGGACGCTTCAAATAGACCCGGTGCAACATGACTTCCGGATAGGTCCAAAGCGTGCCGGTATCACCACTGTTACCTTTTAGTTTGACATGTGTCCTTGCCAGTTGATTGTAAAATGGGAGTAGAACTTCCGATTGTAGCGCCGCCAATTGAGGTTCATTCAGTGCCGGTTGCGACAAAGCCGGCAGTAATTGATTGAGTGCAGATAAGCTCCATTCAAAGCCGCTTTTTAACTTTCCTTTCATTTCTCGTCGCCGTGGAATTTCTCCTTCTTTTGCGTTATCCTCCGTAATTTTTCTAACCGTCTCTAATTTCGAAATAGCCTTTTCGTTGAGATCCAGTGCATAGATATATTTGATATCAAAGTCGACCTCCCAATGTTTACTTTGGGAAAAACCTCCCTCCCAGACTTTATGCCAAAAGGTTCGATGCTGTGCCAGATCATTGAGCGCAATAGGCGTACCCTGGCTTTCGCCAAAACGGTCAAAAACGTATTGATCAACCAGGGTAAAATGATGGATCTTAAAAGTGCCTACATTTTTTCCCGTACGATTACTTTTCCAAATAAAAGATAATTCAAGTTTGATGTCTTTATTCACTGGGAGTACGGCAGCCTCCTGCGGGCTAATCCAAATCTCTGATAGCACATCACCCAGATGGACATCTTTGAATTTGAATTTCTTTTCCAATAACACTTTACTCGTATCTCCGTCCTGGAAAATCGCCTGAACAATCACTTTAGGAATTGCGCGTTGCGGCGGCGCAGGACTGGCACTCGTCACCTCAATGGGGAAATACAAAGGTTGTTGTTTGGTATATAAGAGTCGCTCTTTCCCTTTCAATTCAACTTTAGTGATGTTCACAAAATTGATCACAACTTTATTGTTATGGGTAAAAGGGATCGCGACTTTGGCGGTCGGGTGCAAACTCATACTCGCCAGAAGAGGAACTATGGTCGGGTCATCTACGCCGGGATTCAGTCGCTCCAGGTGCTCCATTTCCTGCTGGTCCATTTTCAGGACGGCATCACCGATGGCTTTAAATAATTTGACGGGTTGATCGCCAACGGCTGCAATTACCTGTGGATCAAGTACTTTCTCCACCACCGGCATTAAAGCCGGCAAAGCTGCCAACAAGGCCGGTGCAATTTTCGCCTCCGAGTAACCATTGGAATGACTCATACTCGCCAGGATCGGCATGATGGTCGGATCATCAACACCCGGGTTAAGTTTTTCCAGATGTTGCATCTCCTGCTGGTCCATCTTGAGTACGGCATCACCAATTGCTTTGAATAATTTGACGGGTTGATCACCGATGGCCGAGATTGTTTCGGGTGAAGCTACTTTTTCCAACAAGGGAGCCAGCTGTAACAAGGTGGCGGGGTTAACGGTCATGCTACTCGGAAGAGACTGGGCCGCAGCGGTAGTCGTATTGGTTGCCGGGGCTTGACTACCCAGATTATTTAATAATTGGAGAATTGCCTGAAGGACATCATTCGAGGTACCAGCGTTTGCGGTAGTCGTTCCTCCGCTGGCAGAAGGACTTGCACCACCTGCACTACCCAACAAATTACTTACAATTGGCCCGGCTACCCTTAGTACATTTGGTAATGCATTTAAAAGAGGGCCCAGAAACATGGTTTCACTCACCTCCTTTTCTCTATAATGACAAGGTTTATATTTGACGGGTATATTATTCATACTATTTTTTTCTTCAACTATGGATAAACTAAATGGGCGATTTCCGGAAGGAAGGGGAGCCGACGTTATTCGAATTATTTCGGACAAAGCCTGCCCCCGTTTGTCCCGGGTTTTATAGCTCAATAACTGCAAGAACTTTGTGTCGCGGTTGATTTGTTCACGTGGAATCCGAAGTATAAATTCCGCCATTAGTAATCGTTGTGAAGGATGGCTGGCTGCCATTAGCGGAGATTGATAGCTGATTTCCTCCAGTATATCTATTCCTCGGAAACGGCGTTTACGCGCACCGATCAGATAACGGTAATACTGGTTGGTTCCAATGTCCGCTTTGACCTGCAAGGTATCTCCGTGCCACCCGATGGGCCTGATCACTGCTAATGCCATTTGATAGATTTTTCAATTGTAAAGGATTCCCTGAGGCTTACCTACCGCTAGTCCCGATAACTATCGGGATCGGGACTACCA
>CBDUIU010000504.1:0-4120 GCA_965367335.1 uncultured Saprospiraceae bacterium | reverse complement strand
ATAAACTTCTACACGTACCAAGCGCAACCCACAACTTCTACACGCCCCAAGCGCAACCCACAACTCACAACCCACACCCCACAACCCATCGAACATAAACACTCCCAATCGGTTCTATCGATAAACAAACCATCTAATTATGAACAAATTAACAAAATCCGCCTTTGCTTTAATGGCAAGTTTTCTCCTCTCTTTGCAAACATTTGCCCAGGGTGAATTAATTGATATTGACATCAATGCAGGCAAACAAGAGTGGTATGAGAATCCTTGGGTATATGTAGGTGTTGCCGCCTTTATCCTGATTCTCGTTTTAATCGCTAAAAGAAAATAAACACCCAACTTTTCACAAAACTACTTTGGACATTACCTTTGACTAATGCCTCCGCCGCCCCTCGGCTGGAGGCTTTTTTTGTCATAGATTATTCACAAAATCAATCATATCAGCCTTTTAAACTTTCTTTAACAAACGAATACATTCCAAAGAACGTTTATTCATTAAAATTGGCTAAATAAAATTAAATCTACTTTGACAAAATCACTGACAATTTGACATCCAAAATTAAGGCTTTGCTTAAATATAAACTGCAAATAAGTCAACAAAACCGACATTATTTCAGAAAAATTAGCTAATTTTTCATTTGGAATGACACTTGATGAATATTAAAATGAACTAAAACTATAGGTTTCACATAACCTGCTTTTTTAAGTTGCTTTATTTAATATTGTTTAACTAAAAAAATTAGGACATTATGACACTTGTAAAAAGAAATTCGAATCAATCCCTGCTCACACCCAGCTTTTTGAATGACTTCTTCGGAAAAGATCTTTTTGACTGGGGCTTTAACAATTTTTCCGCCGATGGCTCCTCTCTGCCAAAAGTAAATATCATGGAGAATAAGGAGGCATTTATGGTTGAAATGGCTGCGCCGGGTATGAACAAAAAAGACTTTAAGATCGAATTGGATAATGAGATCTTAAAGATTTCTTCTGAAAAAGAAGATCAAAAAGAAGAGAAAGATAATCCTCGTTATGTTCGCCGGGAGTTCAGCTATCAAACCTTCCAACGCACCTTCCACTTACCTAAGAATGTAGTGGATAATACAGGGATCAAGGCGGAATACAAGGATGGTATGCTCCGCGTTTATATTCCTAAACGTGAGGAAGCCAAGGCCTTACCACCGCGCTCCATCCAAATTAAGTAATCTAATTTTTTCACGCTGCCTTGTTGCTGTCGATCGTCTAATGACGGTCGACAGTACCTTTGGTTTAACCAAATTGCCTATTGCATTTAGCTTGACGTTTTCTATTATCTAAAATATAAAAACATGTTGAAAAGAGAATATATCATTTCCGGTCTAATTGCGCTGGTCATCAGCGTTTCTACTTTCGGTTTATTCCAATGGAATTTGAAAGCAGGGGATACGATTAAAATTGAACATATCAGTAGTCCCCCTTCAACCAATGCCGTTTATTCCGTTGATGAAGCCGGTAATCCTGTACCTCTTGATTTCACCCAAGCTGCTGCCAAGGTAATGGATGCGGTGGTACACATTAAATCTACGCAGGCCTTCAAAAACCCGGTAAATAATTCTCCCGGAAGAGATTATGGGCCACAACTTCCTGATGTTTTTCGGGACTTTTTTGGAGACGGGAATTCCCCTTTTTTCCGTCAGCAAATACCTCGCGGTAATTCCGGCCCACAGCTTCGCATGGGAAGCGGTTCCGGGGTGATCATTAATGACAAAGGATATATCGTCACCAATAACCACGTTGTCGCCGATGCTGATGACCTGGAGGTGACCCTACACGACAACCGCACTTTTAAAGCGACGGTCATTGGTACTGATCCTTCTACCGATTTGGCGCTTATTCAAATAAAAGGAGAAGGTTTTCCTACGCTACCTATGGTCAATAGTGATCAGGTAAAAGTGGGCGAATGGGTCATGGCCGTAGGTAATCCGATGGGGCTCAACTCTACAGTCACCGCGGGTATTGTCAGTGCCAAGGGGCGTAGTATTAATATCCTCAGAGAACAGTTTGCCGTGGAGTCTTTTATTCAGACGGATGCTGCGATCAACCCTGGCAACAGTGGAGGCGCGCTGGTTAACCTGGATGGAGGTCTGGTTGGAATCAATACAGCTATTGCCAGCCCGACAGGATCTTATACCGGCTATGGTTTCGCCGTGCCTAGTAATATTGTCAACAAAGTTGTTGAAGATTTGCTCAAATATGGGCGCGTTCAACGGGGTGTCCTCGGAATTATGATTCGTTCCGTTGATGGTAATTTAGCGAAAGAAAAAGACCTGGCCATTAACACCGGAGTATATGTGGACAGCCTGTTTGAAGAAAGTGCTGCGGCTGAGGCCGGTATTCAATCCGGAGACGTCATCGTGGCAATTGCCGGAAAAAAGATCAGAACATCTCCGGAGTTGCAAGAGATGGTCGCTCGTCACCGTCCGGGAGATGCGCTGGAAATCGTGGTTGATCGCAAAGGAAAAGAGAAAACGTTTAACGTCACCCTAAGCAGTCGTAGTGATAATAAGGCCATTGCCAGCAACAAGGAACACCAGGAAATCCTTTCCATCCTGGGTACCGACCTGTCCACCCTCGATGAAGATACAGCCCGAAAGCTGGATATCGACGGTGGCGTCAAGGTCAACAAACTCTATGCTGGTAAGTTGCGCAAGTATACCGATATGCGTGAAGGGTATATCATTACAAAAGTAGACGGACAAACGGTCAGAACCTTGGATGAGTTAGTGAAGGCGCTCAAAAATAAGAAAGGTGGGGTGATGCTGGAAGGTGTCTACGAAGATATCCCGGGAGTATATTACTATGCATTTGGTATGTAGTCAGATAAAGTAAAGTAGTTCGCCCCGCCGGGTTTCGGGAAGAGAGACTAATTGTGCATGCAGTATGTCTCTCTTCTCCTCTTATTTTAAACAACTGATTAGTCTTACATTTTTAAACCTTTAAAACCTAAAACAATGGATTCAACATCTTTCAAGCAACCGGTCAAGATCATGGATATTAGCCCTTATGCGGTTTGGGTACAGTTTCCAAAAACGGGTAAAATTGTTAAACATCCTAAAAAGTTTTTTGATAAACGAGTAGAGATGGGACTTTGGGAGGTGGAGAATGTCAATATTCTGCCCAAGCGAATTTAAGGGTTGAGCTTAGTCATTTGTTTTTAGCTATTAGGGTTTTAAAGAAAAGCCAGCTGTAATTACGGCTGGCTTTTTATGTTGGTAAAAGATGCTAATTAATTTTTAGAAAATTCGCCTTGAAACACCTTGCGGCATTCCGCTGCACATTTTCGACATGACTCTGCACAACGTTTACAGTGCTCATGGTCGTGAGCCGCACATTGTTCTGCACAGTAATCACAAATTTCTGCGCAAAGTTCACAATACTTAGCTGCCCATTTACTGTCCGCTGCCATCATTTTAATACAAGCCTGGCAAGCTTCGATACATTGTACGCAGCAATAAGGGCAATCATTCATGCTGGCTTTAGTTGCCATCTCAGACAGACAAACCTGGCAATCTACGAGACATTGTTGACAAGCCTCAATACAAGATTGATACATTTCTTTTAACATAATCAGGTTATTTTAAAGGTGAAGGAATTTGCAGAGAAAACGGGTTGATAGGAGGAAAGTTCGGTTCGGCTTAGAACATAATATTGAATCATCGGTTATAGCAATACAATAATGAAAAATTTTAAACTTCATGAACATGGAAAAACTTACGGTCTGGATTAAATCACTCACAAGAAAATGGCAGCAGCCACAATCGGAAAGAACTTTCAACCAGTTTGATGATTTTGAAGAAATTGAATGGGATCACCGTCCAATTTATTAATTTATACTATTTTCAGTAGCTCTATTGTTATAGTTCTCTCCCGATTCCCGATAATCATCATGACATCGAGCCCCCTCTGCCGACTCTTTTACCCTCTACCCCCCGGTACGTTTGTTACATCCGGTTAAAACCCTTTGTCCTCTTCCAAACAGCGCAACCACTGAAAAGTAGAAAGTTAGATCAAAATTACTTAACTTTCAAAAAAGGAGTGTTATGCGAAAAAGCAAATTCACAGAAAAACAAAAGATGGCCATGTT
>CBDUIU010000503.1:0-4127 GCA_965367335.1 uncultured Saprospiraceae bacterium | reverse complement strand
AGAAGCTGAATTTGATAAAATCAAAACCCAAACGCTTTCTGCCTTAGCGCAGCAAAGAGAAGACCCCGGTGCGATCTCTGCGAATGTTTCAGCAGTGGTGAACTACGGATCGGATCACCCCTACGGTGAAATCGTTACAGAAGAATCAGTTGATAAAATTACCGTAGATCGCTCAAAAGCTTATTACGATATCTTTTTCAAACCCAATATTTCTTATCTCGTCGTGGTAGGAGATATCACCGTGGAGCAGGCCAGAAAAAATGCGAAAAAATATTTTGGTGCGTGGGAAAAAGGAAAAGAGATCAAACAACCTGTCTACGACAAACCAGCAGAAATACAGGAAACTCGTGTAGACTTTGTTAACAAAACCGGAGCAGTTCAATCTGTCATTAATATCACCTACCCGATTGACCTGAAGCCTGGTGATGCTGATGTGATCCCTGTCTCAGTCATGAATACTTTATTAGGTGGCTTTTTCCAGAGTCGATTAATGCAAAACCTGCGGGAAACTTATGGGTATACCTACGGTGCCCGTTCCAGCATCAGCTCGGATCGGCTGATTGGCGAATTTACTGCCGGGGCCAGCGTCAGGAATGAAGTGACGGATAGTTCTATTGTTCAATTGATGCTGGAACTAAATAAGATCAGAAATGAACCGATCACGCAGGAGGAATTGGAAATGGCGCGTAATGTAGTCGCTGGACGTTTTGCACGTTCTTTAGAGTCTCCGAATACCATTGCCCGGTATGCGCTGAATACCATTCGCTATAAATTACCCAAGGACTATTACACCAATTATCTGGAAAAAGTGGGTGCAGTAACGCTGGCTGATGTACAGCGGATGGCTAAAAAGTATGTTCGCCCGGACAATGCCCATATCGTAGTGGTGGGAAATGCAGATGATGTGCTGGAAAAATTGGATGCTTTTGGAACCGTAAATCAGTATGATGTATTTGGGGTGAAAATTGAAATGGACGAAACGCCGATTGATGCCAGTGTAACACCAGAGTCGATCATTAACCGCTTTTTAAAAGTAGCCGGAGGAAAAGATAAAGTGGCTGGCATTAAAGACGTGAAAATAAAATTAACCACAACGCTCCAGGGCATGACTATCGCTCAGGAAATCATTACCGAGGTGCCCAACAAAATGTACTCGGTAACCTCCATGAATGATACACCTATGAGTACGCAAGTGCTGAATGGCGATAAGGCCCAGGCTGCAGGCGGCGGACAAACAATGGAGTTGCCTCCGGAAGCCGTTGAGATTATGCAGGCCACTAGTGGTGTGTTCAACGAATTGCACTATGCCAAGCGTGGATACAAACTAGAGCTGAAAGGGAAAGAATCTGTGGAGGGAGAAGAAGCCTATCGGATTACTGTTGGCCTTCCTGGCGGTGCCACCTTATCAGATTACTATTCCGTTAAAAGTGGATTGAAAATTCGCCAGATCATCCCCGCTGGCGATGGCGCTCAACAAATTCTGGATTACAGTGATTACAAACCTGTGGATGGTATCCAGATGGCTCATACCATCAAGATGACTGGAGCAATGCCGGTTCCCCTGAATTTGAAGGTTGAAAGCATTGAGGTAAATAAAGGGGTGGATGCCAGTAAATTTGAAATAGAATAAGTGTACGCTTGCAAGGATCATGTTTGAATCAGCTTGGACTTTTTTCTTTTTTGTTCAAGCATTTTTAAATATGATCCTTGCTCTTTTTTTATACCTTTGTATTGAATTCGGTGTAGATCTGCATCTTCGATCTGCTTAATAGGGAATCCGGTGTAATTCCGGAGCAGTCCCCGCTGCTGTAAGTTCCATTAAAAAGTTTTGGTAGTTGGCCACTGTTTGCAAATGGGCAAATGGGAAGGCACCAAAACGGAACGAGCCAGAAGACCTGCCGCTTTCATTAAGTTTCGGACTTTCGGGTGAAAGGTCGGAGATGTGATGGTACGGCAGTGATCAATGCTTAAGTTATCATAGCTTGTGATAATTTCTGTTCCTGCCTTTTCTCTTGTCTGTAGGCTTATCCAATTGACCAATAGGGGTTAATGTCCTGCTGTCATACATTTAAGTATCCATTCATTTCTCTTCTTTTCATTTCTCAAGTCTTTCCATTGTTCTCATTTGTTACCCATCAACCCTGAGGTTGTGCGGAAGGATTATTTGTTCACTTTTGAAAAAAATGTAGTATGAAATCGAGATTTACTTTTGTATGGATGTTGTTGTTAACCTTTGGGCTAGAGGCACAGGTGACCATAGGGTTTGAAAACTTTAATTTGCCGATTGATAGCTTTTCCAACGGTAGTGATGGCAGCGGTGGCTTTACAGCTGGTGATGTGTTTCTGCCAAATGGTTTTGTGGAATATTTTCCTGGATGTTGTTGGTCTGGATGGGCGCTTTCCACTAAAACAGATACCTTAACACCAGGTGCTTCCGGTCAATACAACTCCATTGCCGGAGGTGGCAACATGGGGTCAAATACTTATGCCATTGCTTATGTAGGAGGTGAAAGCAGACTTTTCCTGACAGGCCAGGCGATGAATAATCCGATTAATGGAATCTATGTAACTAACAATACATTTTCATATTACAGCATGTTAGATGGAGATGCTTACGCTAAAAAATTTGGTGGTGCTGATGGGACTGAGGAAGACTTTTTCCTCTTGACAATCAAAGCTTTTAGTGGCGGTCAGCTTGGAGCGGATAGCGTTAATTTTTATTTAGCCGACTATCGGTTCAATGACAATACGCAGGATTATATTGTCAAAGATTGGACTTATGTTGATTTAACAGTTTTGGGTAATGTAGATAGCCTTGATTTCACCTTGAGCTCATCGGATAACGGCGCTTTTGGGATGAATACCCCGGCCTATTTTTGTCTTGATGATATTACCCTGGCTGGACCACAGACAAGTGTTTTTAATCACCAGGAAGCATTGTCGATCCGGGTTTTTCCTAACCCGGCTACTACAACATTACAGCTGGATTGGACGGGTGAGGTTACCCAAATGCAATTTTTTGACCTGACGGGGCGGACGGTAGCGCAAGTATCCATTTCCTCCGGAATAAATAGCCTGGATATCAGCCAATTAGCAACCGGAACCTATCTGTTGCGTGCTGTCGATGGAGCCAAGTTGTATAGTGGAAAATTAATGATCCGATAGCATTTGTCCACAATAATTTTGTTATTTTTGTAGTTCAACTATTTTTAAAAACAAAATCAAATAGACATGAAAAAGTTTTTGATCCTGGGCTTGTTTGCTGCATCTGTAGCGCTTGGTTTATCTGCATGTAGTGAAGATGAAACTTGTTATACTTGTACCAATTCCTCAATTGCCGACTGTGAGATAGATATTTGTGATAGCCAAATTACTACGAACGGTTCTTGTGGCTCTGGTAGTTTTACCGTGGATGGAGATAATGAGCAGATCAAAACAGCCTACGAAAACGATGGTTGGACTTGCCAGGCTCAGTAATCATATTTCTACTTAGTAAAATAGGGTGATGTACAAAGCTTAGTTTTTGCATCACCCTGTTTTTATTAATAGGTTTTGATCTAAAAAAGTTTAGAATAACAATCCGTATTCAGTTTGGTATCAACGGAGTCAGTTATATTTTGCCTGAATCGGCTTTGCCAGAATTTCTTCCTATCTTTCTTTCTCAAATAAAAACCTAAAAGCAACTGCCATGAAGCCACAAATTCACCTTCGGTACCTATTAACAGCATCCGGAATACTCTTCTGCATTATGTTGTGCTGTCTTAGTTGTGACTCACCTCCAGCTGAATCCCCAACAACTGAACAAGCAGAACCGGCATCACCTGAATCAACCTTTGATCAGGAAGCAGCAACAAAATACGGGGCTGATGATTACGGTATGCGACCATACGTCATGGCCTTCCTAAAACGAGGCCCCAACCGGGATAGAGACTCTACCGAAGCGGTACAATTACAAGCAGCGCATATGGCGAATATCCGGCGATTGGCAGAAGCAGGAAAATTATCCTTAGCTGGTCCCTTTTTGGATAATGGCGAACTGCGTGGTATCTATATCTTTAACGTAGCAACGGTCGAAGAGGCTGAAGCGCTGACCAATACCGACCCCGCTATCAAGGCAGGGAGTCTGG
>CBDUIU010000502.1:0-4128 GCA_965367335.1 uncultured Saprospiraceae bacterium | reverse complement strand
GGTGACTTTCTGAATAAGCCACAGGAAATCAATATTGCTTTTGATGCGGGCTTTAGTGCCGGAGCACCGGTTGATGGGTTGATCTTTATTACGCCAATCCGTGAAGCCATCAATCGCATCCCCGACGAAGATGGAGATGACAATAGTGATGTCGCCCCGTGGAAAGTCGGTGATGAGATCCGGGTAGAAATTCACAGTATCAATCTGGATGTTTTTGACTTCATGACGGTTGCGCGAGATCAGATGATCAATGGAGATAACACCATATTTGCAAGTCCGTTAGCTAATTCACAAGGAAATGTAAAGGAAGTGGGAACAGAAAATTTTGCTTTAGGAGTATTTAATGTGGGGATGGTTTCCAGTTTGGAAGAAAAAGTAGTAGAGTAGAATTTTAGCACGACAATCCGCAACCGATAGTTCTAGTCAAAATAGATAGGGATAGAAAGGTATCATGCTGCCTTTCTATCCCCTTTTAATTAATTCGGAGAAAGTATTTTTCGGAAATAATCTACACCAAGAGATCTCGCTTTTTCAATGTTAGTCTCAGGAATAGCATCAGGATCCGGATGGAGCGCTATCGCTTTTTCCACACTCTCTTCCCGTAACAAATGCAGCATGGGATAAGGCGACCGGTTAGTATAATTCGAAGCATCATCTGAGTTGGTATCGGCGAATTGATAGTCGGGATGAAAACTGGCAAGCTGGTAAACACCTTCGTATTCTTGTTTTTTCAACAAGACATTTCCGACTTCCAACAGATTTAAATAATCGAAGAAATTAGAAAAGGCCGCTGGATAAATAAGTAAAGTTGTTTCTATCTCAGGGTCCTGATCCAGCAACCGACATTCATCTAAGAGTACCGCCAGGGCTGTTTCTGCATCATTTGCATGACTCACCACATAGCGAATACTGTCTCGTTCTATTTCGCGTTTAGCAAAAGGACAAAAATTGCAGCCGACTACCACCTGATTGATCCAGGTTTGTGTTTGCGCTATGATTTGGTTAGGTTCCATGGTGTTGTGCTTATCTGATCATTACTCCCATTTTATTAATAAAGGGAATTAAGGTGAAATTTGCTTCGGTGATCGCGCCTTTGACAAACACATACTTTTTATCGTACATATACCCGTCATATTGAAAGCTCACCCAATATTCGTTGGTCAATTCAAAAACAGCAGGTTGAATTGGTTCGACTTTATGAATTTGTAGCGGGCCAATGGCTTCGAAAAAATGTCGGAGTGTCGTGGTTTCCGTTCGTTCACCATTCAATTCTCCATAACCCCTGGAGGCGATCAAAACACTATTGATAGGTTCATCCTTCAAATTAATCACGTAGGTTGACCAAAGTTCTTCACCATCGTCCGGAACAATGGCAATGGCCAGGTCTTGAACCTTATGTTTAGGGATATCCTTTTTCATAGAATAAAAATTTATGTCATAGGAGAACTTATGAGTAGTGTTCCCTATTTTCAAAAATCGGTTCAAAGTTAAATAAACGAGCAAAGTGGCCAATGAGTTTCGACTTTACCTCCTGAAGAGGCACCTCTCTCCCTAACTCTGTGGCAAGTGATGTCACCGTTTTATCCGGATCATTTATCCCACATGGAATAATGTAGCGGAAATAATCGAGATCCGTGTTGATATTAAAAGCAAACCCGTGCATCGTTACCCACCGGCTCAGGTGAACTCCAATCGCACAGATCTTGCGTTTTGGTAGTCCTGCACCTGGGGTTAGACATACTCCGGTAAAGCCCTCATAGCGCAGCCCTTCCAAACCATATTCCTCCAGCGTTAAAATGACCGCTTCTTCCAGATACCTGACATATTTATGCACATCGGTGAAAAAACAGTCCAGGTCAAAAATGGGATATCCTACGATTTGGCCAGGGCCGTGATAGGTAATATCCCCGCCACGATTGATCTTAAAGAACTCGATACCTTTGGCTTTAAGTTCTGGCTCCTTGAGTAATAAATGATCCGTTGAACCACTTTTACCCAAAGTATATACCGGTGGATGATCACAAAACAGAAAATAGTGATGGGGCTTCTCGAAAGCTTCATCATTTTCCTCTAACTTTCTGTTTTTCAGCTTTCTATCCACAACCTCCTTTAGCAACGCTTGCTGGAGATCCCAGGCATCCGCGTAAGCAATTTGGCCGGTATGTTTTACAAAAACTTGTTCTTTCATTTCATTCATTCGACTGCTATAACCGCGAAGGTACGAGGAAAGTTTTGATTTTCTGAGCAGGAAAGATAGAAGAAATGGGAAAGGTAGAGACCTCCGCTGACCAGAACCTGGAACGCATGCTAATGATAGAACTTACAGCTTTCATCTTTGTCGAAAAAATCGTATTTTTGGATATTCCTACCAACCGATTTTAGCAAACAAATATTGACGTTGCCCCTGACCGGGCTAGTATTAAGCAGGCAAAGCATACTATTTAACCAGTATGGCTAATCTTGATGCAAGCTGTCTGTTCTTACTTGCTTGTCAGGTTTTAAAATCCCATGACTTATGAAAAAGTGTTATACGCTTCTCCCCTTGTTAATCCTGACGCTGTGCTTATTTGGCCAGCCACCCGCACCAGATTTTTTGGTAACGGATGTGCACAACAATCAACATCGGCTATATGATGACTATCTCAACCAGGGTAAAACGGTGGTCTTAAAACTATTTTTTGTGGCTTGCCCACCTTGCAATCAGATCGCTCCTGCTACAGAGACCCTTTATCAGGACTGGGGTGGAAATAACAATCCAGATGTCGAATTTATTAGTCTCACTATCCAGGCAAATGATGATAACACGGATGTATTAGGCTACGAAACCACGCACGGGCTCACCTACCCTGGGATCTCAGCTTCCGGTGGCGCATTGGCTGCCGTGACTCCCTACCGGAATGGCACCTACGGGCAATTCGGTGGTACCCCAACTTTTGTCGTCATTGCCCCGGATGGTACGGTTGAATATGATGTTTTTGGCTCGGGGACCAGTGGGACCATCACAGCCATCGATAATGCGATCCGGGATTCCCGTCCGGTAGTTCAGCCAAACAGGACGATTACCCTGCAAATTGAAGATGGCATCGTTAATAACGGGGACTGTGATTTTTCGGTAGAAAATGACGGTCAAACTTATGCCCCGGATATGGGCTCATCTAATCAATTCACAGTTCCCAGTGGTTCGGACTATGATATTCAGGTGGATTACACCAATAATACTCGGGCTGGTATTTCAACTTTTGATCTGATCTTAACGGCCAAACATATTACTGGGCAACAGCCTTTTGATTCGCCTAAAAAAATGATAGCAGCGGATGTCAATGGCACCCAGACTATCACTACTTTTGACATCATTGAAATGCGGAAATACATTCTTTTTGTTATCCAGGATTTTCCCAATGTTCCACTCTGGCATTTTCTCCCGGCTGATTTCTCTTTTACTGACCCCAGCAATCCCTGGCTTGATGATTTTTCTACTCATCAGATTCAAAATTTACAGAATGATCTGATTTATCGTATCAATCCTATTCGCACGGGTGACATCAATAATTCCAGTTGGGATAATTTTTCTGAGCAGCCGGCTGAAATCCGCAGTGGAGAACATTTAAAATTAAATGTAACTGACAGAAAGTTAACTGCCGGACAAATTTATAACATTGATATTACAAGTAAGGAATTAAAAGATATCATAGGGTATCAATTTGCTTTAGCATTGGATCCGGAGATGGTAGAATTACTAGCTATCACTCCAGCTGAAAACAGCAAATTAACATCCGGCAATTTTTTCCAACAAAATAATATGGTAACCTTTAGCTGGCATGACTTGCAAGGCCTTTCTTTGGAAAAAGATGCTTCGCTATTTCAGCTAAAAATTAAAGCCAGGCAAAATACAGCGCTGAGTCAAGTCCTTTCGTTAAAAGACCAATTGCTCAAAGGAGAAGCCTATAGTAAAGAGCTTGGAACCATTCGTCGTTTGGAGCTGGTATTCGGCCAAGCCAATCCAAACAACATCGTATCTCAGTTAACGGTATTTCCCAATCCTATGCGGGATAAAGCTCAGGTTAATTATCAAATTGCCGAGGCGGGTGAGGTGACCATTGAAATTCTTTCCTTACCCGGCCGGGTCGT
>CBDUIU010000501.1:0-4134 GCA_965367335.1 uncultured Saprospiraceae bacterium | reverse complement strand
TATAAATGTAAGCCACTAACCAGCAGAAATCCCCCCGCCAATAAAATTTTGTACACCGGGTGATCTTCGTATTGTAATGTACCTAAAGCGACATGGGCAACGATGAGCGCATAGGCAAGGTAGACCATAAGGTGTAAACTTTTCCAAACCTTTGGCGATAAGTTTTTGAGCCAAAAATCATGACTGGTCGCCGCCATTAATAACAATATCCACAAGGCAATAAATCCCAGTATCTGAAACGGAAATGCACTAATGTCCTGATAGTGTTGATTGGAAAGAAATACACTGAGAATGGGGTTTGTATCTCCCAGGACATGAAATTGAATGATGGAAAAAAGCCCGTGGATCAAGGCCAGTAAAAACATGGTTACACCGAGATGCCGGCGATTATAGAGCAAAGGCAGGAATCGGGTATCGATTCGACAAAGTGGTCCGATGAGCAGGATCAGGTGTAATAGTAAAAAAGCGGTGAAAGCTGTTGCCCTGATGATCAAGGTTTCAATGGTAATTTCAGGGGACAGGATCAGCTGCGCTCCACTGAAGCTAAGTATTACCAACAAGATGCCTCCGAACATGATCTTGTCGTATACTTTTTTTTGTTTGGTCCAATGGACTACGTCGTAGGTTACACTCATCGTATTAAAAGCTAGCAATAAACAATGCCATAATTAGCAGAAAAAAGCATATCCAGAGCAATAAGTGGGTTCGTCGTAATTGAGGTGTCATCGGTTTATTTTTTTAACCATTTAATTAACAAATAAATCCATAACAATATTACTCCGGGTAGAATTGTCAACTTAAAACCGATACTTGCCCCCCGGGTTCCAGGGTCTAAGGTTTGCATCCACTTCGTTAGAAAAGGAATGGCAAAGAGTACACCCAAAACCAGGTAAACGACTAAGGCAGATAAGGCAATGGTGATGATCGGTTCCATATTGGTTAGTTCTAAAATAGTGATCCTCGATCTCAAGTGATTATTGAGCAGGGTGACGTAACGAGAGCGAAGAGAACATGCTTTTTACGTCCTTTACATTTAACAACCTCAGGCTATTCTAAACCAACTCCGGCATACTTGATCCCTGTCAAATAATGCATTTCCCGATTAAAGGTGCTGAGGTCTTCCGCATTGAATTTGTTGACATCATCATGCCCGCAAGCACGAGCGATGACTTTAATTAAATCATTGGTAGCCTGGAAAAAATTGGTCAACTGCTGGGCTGAGGCATCTATGATCAAGCGCTGGCGCAGATGTTCTTTCTGCGTGGCAATCCCCACTGGACAATTATTGCTGCCACATGCGCGCATACCCAGGCAGCCAATGGCCTGGATGGCAGAATTGGCAACAGCAATGGCATCGGCACCTAACATCATGGCTTTGGCAAAGTCCTCAGCGACCCGTAATCCACCGGTGATGATCAGGCTCACCTCAGTCGCCCCGACTTTATCCAAATGCCGTCTGGCTCTGGCCAATGCGGGTATGGTCGGTACATTAATATGGTCCCGTAGGATTTTTGGAGCCGAGCCGGTACCGCCACCTCGTCCGTCCAAAATGATATAATCACAGCCCACGGCTAAGGCAAAGTCAATATCCGCTTCGATCCGGCTGGCAGCTATCTTAAACCCGACGGGGATCCCGCCACTGAGCCGTCGGACTTCCGCAGCTATTTCCTGAAAATCCTGAACCGTTGTCAGGTCCGGAAAAGCAGCTGGTGAAATAGCAGTTTTTCCCACTTCCAACCCTCTGACTCCAGCGATCTCTTTGGTTACTTTATGGCCAGGCAGGTGGCCTCCTGTACCTGTTTTTGCCCCTTGACCACCCTTAAAGTGAAAGGCCTGAACTTTGGAAATTTTATCAAAAGAAAATCCAAATTTGCCGGAGGCAAGTTCATAGAAATAACGAGAGTTGTGTTCTTGTTCTTCTGGTAACATTCCTCCTTCACCGCTACAGATTCCAGTTCCTGCCATTTCTGCGCCCTGGGATAAGGCTATTTTTGCTTCCCGGGATAAAGCACCAAAACTCATATCAGAAACGAATATGGGAATCGCTAATTCTAATGGACGATCGGCCTTGGGGCCAATAATAACTTTAGTGTTTACCTCATCTTCATCCATCAGCGGTCGCTTGGATAGTTGGGCCGGAAGAAACTGGATATCTTGCCATTTAGGTAAGCTATTCCGATCTACTCCCATGGAGGCAGAAGGGCCGTGATGACCATAGTTCTTCAAGCCATTACGCGCCAATTCTTTGATATAACCGGTATAAGGTTCTGTATCTTCCGGATGGGTATCGGCAAACTGGCCCAGGTATTGGTCTCGGTTAAAGGGCTGAGGATGTTTTTCCAGGTAAGTATCAATTTCTGCTTCGTCCACCCAAACCTTGCCCTCTTTTATCTCACTGGTAAATTTATGCAGTACCTCTTTGTTATTGTATTCACTGACGCCGGTGTCTATCCGATAATCCCAGTTGTGGACACCACAAATCAAGTTGTCCCCATCAACATGACCATCAGCCATAAGGGCACCTCGATGGAGGCAACGACCATAAAGGACGGAGACCTGATCATCATAGCGAACGGCTACTAAATCTAATCCGTTAATTTGAAACCCGTAAGGCTGGCGATCTGATAGTTGATGAAGCGAGCAGAGAAGTGTCCGTTTTTTCATTGGGTGGGGTTGTGAAAAATATAAAAACTAAAAAAGAGGAAGACCCCTAGCAAAGGTAGATCTGTTTTCTTTTTTGCTTAGCTCTCCAAAGATAAAAAAAAAGGGAGAGAAACCAAGGAAAGGAAAACCAGCTGTCGCCTGCAAGACTACTCAGTTAAATAATTGGTTATTAAACACGTCACGGTGGCCAAACAAGGCACTTCTTTTCTAGACACTAACAACTTAGCTACAAAATGTTCAAAACCTCATTGTTGGCAAACAACGGATTAGTGGTTGATCTGGGTAGGGTAGTCGTGTATGCAACCGATACCAGGAATGACCTTTTTTAGATTAGCGAATGGTTTAAGCCATTACCAAGGTGGGTCATGAACTAAGATTCAACACACGCTCCAAACCGATCCCACTGATAAATAACCGATGTTTATGGTTCGATAAAAGCTGGCGGGTCCAATCCACAAATCCTCCATCGGCGAGATCTATTTCCTGTCCATCCAACTGTAGGAAGATCTTAAACTGAATTACCTCATAGTACGAGGTGCCTGCAGCCTCAGCAAATTCAATACGCTTACCTTTCCATTCCCCTTGAATGTGATTTGTCAATTGCTGTTTTAATGCAGGAATGTCCTCCTTAAGGTACAAACGGATCAAAAGATCTTTTTGATCAAAATAGTTATCCAGTAAATCATAACAATAGACTAACTGTTCGGAGAACAATTGCCATTCTGTCTTAAAATTCCCTTGATCAAACGCACCAGCCACCATACAGAAAATACTAAAATGAGCACTAAATGCCGGATTTTGGTAAGCTTGTGCCCGAACGTGCCGATGCGTCGTGGCATAACGATGGATGTCATGTTTATCTAATTTCTTTTTGATGTCCTGGGCAATCTTCAGGGCTAAAACATTGGTGGCATCAGAGAGCACCTCCGTTCCCCGTAATGCACTCACCACATTGTTTTGGTCTACTTTCCCCATGACAGAACAACAGCCAATAGGACTCAACGGAGACAACAAGACGGGTTTATATTGTTGTATCTTTGCTAACTCAAGCCATTCGATTTCCAGCTTTTTTAAGGCTATAGGATCAGTCTCAGCTGGTCTGACAAACCGGTTTTCTGTGAAATTTTGTAGCACCCGGGCAGGTTGGAGCTTAGCTATCTTTATGCGGAAGAGTTCAAGCAGCAAGGAATTAAGTTCCGAGGCGGTGAACTGCTGATCCAAGTCAGTGAGAAGTCGGGCAGCTTTGCGTTTGCCAAAAGATTGCTGATCTGTTTTTTCCATTAGAGATAATTTTAGTTTGCACGTTCAAACATCATATACAACCGAATTAACTTACAATAAATTCCAGCTCCCAATTCCCCCAGATTTATCTGGGCCCGCCCCCCCAACTTCAGTTGGGCCGAACATCCCCTAATAAAACAACCCGGAAACAGTAAGTAACAATTACACCCCCAACTAAAAACCCTTCCC
>CBDUIU010000500.1:0-4137 GCA_965367335.1 uncultured Saprospiraceae bacterium | reverse complement strand
CTGTGATCTTCCATTTAGCAAGTCGGTTAAAATATGCGCCAACCGTTTTTTTCCATGCCACCTTTTTTTCTGATTCCATTGCATTTACTTTGTTGGCAATGCGAACTTCCTCTCGTAATGGGCGAGTTGTTTTTTTATCCAATATAGGGAAAACAGGATCATGACGATTGTTGCGTTGGAGCGTAAACAGTTGTTCGGCAAACTCCAGATCTTCATCTTCATTGATGTGGATGACTAGCTCTTTTAATTGACGGGTGATTTCATCTGTAATTAGTTTGATTGCACGACGCGGGTTTTTCTCATAGGCCTTGAGGTAGTCCTTAAACGGAATAGCTTTTCCCACTTCCGCCATAATATCTGTGCGTGGCGCATTAGATTCGGTGTAGTTTACTCCTATAGGTACAATAAGAATATCCGCTAAATTATGTTTTTCGTAAGCACCGATGACTAAACGAGCCGTTCCCTTTTGTATAGGCCGCAAGCGTTTTTCGTAAGCCATTAGCCCTTCGGAAAGTATGAGGATCTGTTCTCTCTGATTGAGAAGGTCATAGCAAAGTTGAAACGTAGATTCATTGTTTTTTAAGTTGGAAAACCCATCGCGAAATCTAAAAACCGGAATTGTTTTGATTTGATCTAAAAACCAGCGGATCACCGGCGAAGTAAATACATCTCCCCTGAGCATGAAATAAGTTGACCGTGGAATGTGGGAGGCAATCAGCACCGGATCTAAAAAAGCAGTTGGATGGTTAACCGCAAATACTACGGGCCCTTCCTTCGGCAAGTTTTCCCATTTTGTAAAAAAAATCTTTCGAAAATAAAACTTCAAAGACCAGTACATGAAGTTTTTTAACAGCAAGTAAATAACCATTCGCTACTATTTAAATTCAAATCGCTCATTAATTGGAAATATCGCTAAGCGCGTAGTTTTATTTCGCCTTCGGGATGACTAATAGTCTGTAATCAGGTTTTGGGCTAATTTCTCATCTTACTTTTCTCCGGTAATGCACGTTCAACTAAGGCTGCCCGTAATTCACTTAATTCAGTCCTGTTTTCTTCTTCTGCCTGTTGCTTCTGATGCCACAAGGCCAGGTCCTCATAATAACGCAAAGATAAATATCCCAATGGAAGCACCAAAAGCCAGCCTAACCAGTATAGTTTTTCCTGCACAATTGTCCCACCGACTCCTAATAAAAAAAG
This sequence comes from uncultured Saprospiraceae bacterium, assembly GCA_965367335.1. GTDB lineage: Bacteria > Bacteroidota > Bacteroidia > Chitinophagales > Saprospiraceae > CBDUIU01. The sequence continues at coordinate 2,940 of CBDUIU010000500.1, read as the reverse complement.
ATAGATCAAATAAATGCCAATTCCCGCTGACATCATTACCGACAATCTAAATTCTATTACTTTCACTTTTTTATACCCTAACCACAGAATAATTTTTCTTGGTAACCAATTCAAGGCATAACCAATAAGGGCTGGAATTCGTCCCAGCCACATCCACCAGTTAGCGGGTACAGGCACTGTTGGGGCGATGGCTGCATCACTCAATCCCTTTTTGTTTAATTCATAGAAATATTGTTGAGTTTGCATTTCTATTTCTGCTTTCTGCTTTAGCGATAAAGTGTTGACCCAGTCTGCAATTGCCATCTCGTTTTCCAACTGCTCATTAGAGTATTCCACAACAGGATAGGGTGGGGTGGGCAAATTGTTGCGGTATAAGGTTAAAAGGCGTTCAACTAGTTCATCATCTATAGGATTTTCAATATGGATAACCCGCTCACTCAAGGCTGCTTTTAATTGTTGGGTCAACTCCCGGATGGCATGTTGCGGGTTTTCCTGATACAGCGGCCAGTAATCCTGAACCCGGATCGGTTCGCCAAAGTTCAACATGGCATCACCGCGAAAACGATCCGCATGGCTATAGTTGACGCCCACAGGTACAATGAACAGATCCAGCTCTGGTGCTTGTTCAAGGGTGCCAAAAGCTAGCCGTGCTGTACCTTTCTTTAAAGGGCGTAGCCGTTTTTCGTGGATGGTAGTCCCTTCTGCCAGGATCAGGATTTGTTTTTTACGCTTTAACTGATCATAACAAAATTGTAAAGTGCCAAAATTGTTTTTGAGATTTTTGTATCCACCATCCTTCAATCGGTAAATCGGAACCATATGAAGGCTTTTCATCAACCGCGCAAAAATAGGATTGGCAAACATGTCTCCTCTAACCAAAAACCAGATTGGTCTGGGTAGAAAAGCTGCTAAAATACAGGGTTCTGCAAAGGCAGTAGGATGATTGGCAGCCAAAATAACCGCTTCGTTCTGCGGTACTTTCTCCACTTGGTGAAGGAAAATCTTACGAAAACTGATCTTCAATGTGATCCTGGCCAACAGTCTAACAAATTGATATACCATAGCAAAGTTTCTTGTGCGGGTAAATTTACTATTTTTACCCCATGTCACAAAAGCCAACTCTAATCGTGGTTGCTGGTCCGACGGCCAGTGGGAAAACAGCATTGGGTATTCGCCTTGCTCAACATTATGATTCCGAAATTATTTCAGCGGATTCAAGGCAGTTTTATCGGGAAATGAATATCGGAACTGCGAAACCTGACCCAACAGAGTTAGCAGCAGCAAGGCATCATTTGATTAATAGCTTATCCATAGAAGAGGAGTATAGCGCCGGGCAATTTGAGCGCCAAGGCTTACAGCTCTTAGAAAAGTTATTCCAAACGAAGCAAGTGGCTATCCTGGTTGGAGGTTCCGGGTTATTTATCCGGGCCCTGTGTGAAGGGCTTGATGTATTTCCGGATATTCCACCAGAGATTCGTCAGGAATGGCAGGAAAAATTTGAACGCAAAGGGATCGAAGTTTTGCAGCAAGCATTACAAGAGCTTGATCCTGAATATTATAAACAAGTAGACCAACAAAACCCTCAACGACTTATGCGGGCTTTGGAAGTGAGTTCTTTTACAGGGCAACCGTATTCCGTTTTTCGCCAGGCACAAAAAAAGGAGCGGCCTTTTAACGTTTTATATATCGTTTTGGACTGGGAACGCAAGGAATTATATGACCGGATCAATCAGAGAGTAGATATGATGATGGAAAAAGAGCTGCTGGAAGAAGCAAAACACCTATACCCTAAAAGGCACCTAAATGCTTTACAAACCGTGGGCTATCAAGAATTGTTTGATCATTTTTCCGGAAAAACCAGTTTGGAAGAAGCGGTAGCATTAATTAAGCGCAACAGTCGGCGATATGCCAAACGACAGTTGACCTGGTTTAGAAAGTTACCGGAATCCCTTTGGGTACACCCTGATAAATGGGAGCAGATATTGGAATGGTTGGATAGAAAACTTGAGGTAGATTAAAGGTTTTATTCGACCTTAATCATTCCTAAATTATTTGTCTCGTCGCATTCAGCTAAGCCATTATAAGCATCGAGTTCCAGAATGATATAAGGTGTGAATTTACTTTTCTTGCGCATGTCAAATTTCACTGTAGTAGTGTAGGTCTCATTAGGTTTTAACCAACCATGCGGGTTATTATTTTTCGTTTCCAAATAATCACCACCAATGACAATATCGCCACGGGATAGTTGCTCGCTAGAAGAAAAATTACCCCGAATGGCAACTTGAGACTGTTTTTTAGCTTCATCACGATAGATGCGGGCCGGACCTGCTCCCTGGTTGATTAAGGTAATTTCCAGGGTAATGTTTTTCTTACTCTTATGTTTAATCTTAATGGATTGTATACTTAAATCCGAACATGCATTCCTATCGAATTCTTCTTCGACTGGCGCAGGATTTTCCTCAATCGTTTCAGCCTTTTCAACAACTTCTGTTTGCTCCACGGTAACTTTTTCGGGTATATCTTTCTTACTCACTGGAACACTTTTTTGAGGATTCCCTTTGATAACCATATCCTGTTTACCGGATTTAACTGTACCATTAGTGGAAAAACTCAGGCTGAGGTCTCGTCTAATAAAACCCGGCTCCAGCCGTAAGACACTTTGTGTCAGTTGACGCCGAATCTGATCACCATATTCTTTTAATCCTTGCTCGATCAAACTACCATCGAAATGGATAATAAGACTCTCAGGAGTACTCACCGAATGTCCCAGCGAAACAGGCTCCCTGCCTGTATTAATGGCGGTAAATTTTATCTTGATTTGATTGCTTTTCTTCTGTTGCACTTTGATTTCCGTCAAATGAATTCGGTAACCATTGTAGATTTTTCTTTCTATCTCCGGAATAGAATCCGTCACTTGATTGACTGTCGAAGCAAGCGCTT
>CBDUIU010000499.1:0-4151 GCA_965367335.1 uncultured Saprospiraceae bacterium | reverse complement strand
GCTGTTGCCGTATGGGGAATGAAGGGTTGGTATGATTATATCCGACCGGTCTCTGCGATTCGGGGGATGGCGCAACTGGGGCAGAGTAGCGATTCCAAACTACCTGCTTATGATCCCATGGGCTTGCCTTTGGTTCCCGGGTATATAGAGTTGATCGAGGCGGGTGATTCGCTGGCTGGTAGTTTCGGACAATATGTTGGACAGTTAAAACTCTTTGCCTGGAAAGGGCCAGCTTATATTAATGATCCCTCTTCGGATATTGCCAGCGTAGGTTGGATCAGAGCAGCAGATTGGTGGCCTTATCAAAGACCTACTTTTGTAACACCACCTTTTGCCGGTTACGTTTCAGGACATTCTACCTTCAGCCGGGCAGCAGCGGAAGTACTTACGGCGCTCACCGGTGATCCTTTTTTTCCTGGAGGCATGGGTGAGTTTCATTGTGCTAAAAATGAGTTTTTAGTTTTTGAGGATGGCCCGTCAACGGATATAACCCTGCAATGGGCTACGTATCGCGATGCCTCTGACCAATGTAGTTTATCCAGGATCTGGGGTGGGATTCATCCACCAGTAGATGATATTCCCGGAAGGTTGATTGGTGAAAAAATCGGGATAGATGCGTTCAATTATGCCATTACCTATTTTACGAAAAAAATTGAGCCCTCCACCTTTGAGGAAGTTAAGGTGTATCCCAACCCAACCAATTGTGGCGTTTCCATTGAATACCAACACGAGGGTGTCCTTCCGGTCCAGGTTTTCCAAATAGATGGAAAATTATTGTTAGAAAGGGAGATTTATTTTGAAAGTGATCGAGGCTATCTGGTGTTACAAGGCGTTGGAAAGGGGATTGTCGTGTTGGTGAACAGAGATCAGGACGGAGAGATTTTGCATCGGGAAAAAGTATTTGTGGAATGATGTGGATGGGGTGCGGTTGCCTGACTTCCAGAGGTAAATAAGCCACCATTTCATTGTAAGTCCATAGATTATAGCTTTGCCTGCCGATCGACAATAAAGGACAACGAGCAGCAAAATAGCTTGGTAATAGTTAACAATCACCTTTACATGGGGCTTTCCAATAATTAGCACTATTTTCGCATTCCCTGGATTGAATCATACTCATTTCAACATGGCTGCTCAATCCGGATCTATGCTACAACCAATAAGTCTTAGTGCTAACGCAAACACAACTATGATAAAACAGCTCCTCGAACACTTACAGCAGGAATTAAGCAATGAGTCCTTAACGTCTACAGGCTTTTCTGAACAATTGGATACTTATTTTGAATATTTGTATGAACTCGATGCACAAGAGGCGAGCTTATCTAAGCTTTCCGCATTACAAATTCGAGAACTACTGAAGCAATCTTTTGCTTGCCGTCAACTGGTTTCTAACAAATTGCATGGATGGGCGGAAACGGATGAACAATTCAATGCGGACTTGCTGTCCAATGTTTATGATATCAACCGGGCGTTGCGCTATTTGGAAGACTACGTGCTGGAGTTAGCCATGAGCCGACAACAGATGGAAACCGAATATGTATGTTTGCAAGGAGAAGAACCTTACTTCATGGTAGCCCAGGGAGAAGCCTTTCAGGGGCCGAATGACCTGCGGTCCGGAGATGTGATTTTATCTCGGGGCAGTGCCTTCACCAGCGCTGCCATTGCGCGGATTGGCGTCAATGATACGCAGTTTAGTCATTTGTCATTGGTATATGCCAACCCAGCAGAGGGAGGAAAGTTGTATACGATTGAAGCCCATATTGAAATTGGATCAGTGGTTGAGCCAATCGAAAAGCATCTACAACAAGACAACTCCAGATCAGTAGTTTACCGTTTTGAAGATGAAGACATGGCACATCGGGCTGCGGAGTATATGTTTCACAAAGTGAAAAAACACTCTGATTCCGGAAAAAATATCGATTATAATTTTAGCATGCAATATGAGGACACCCGAACACTTTTTTGCTCTCAAGTCATCTATGATGGTTTTTCCCAGGCTTCTGAACAGCGAGTTATTGTACCGCGATTTAAAACGCAGTTCAATAAAGGGCTAATCCATTTTCTTAATCGAATGGGTATACCGGCGACACCAGAGAATATTGACAACATGAAAACGTTCTCTCCGGGGGATATTGAGTTTGACCCCCGTTTTCGCCTCATTGCGGAATGGAAGGATCCATTACATCTCCAGGACACCCGTATCAAGGATGCCGTACTCACAAAAATGTTTAGCTGGATGGACCAGGAGCAATATCATATTCATCCACCCTTTAGCGTCCAGCTTAAAAGTCATTTAACCTGGTTTTTTCGGCGAGTGCCTTTTATCAAAAAAATCCTGGTAAAAAAAGTACCATTGAACATGAGCACCGGCCAGCTTAAAGTGTTTTTGACTTTGGATAAGATTGGCGCGGTGCTGCAGCAAAAAATTCATGATGTTCAAGCCAAACAGCAACAAGTACTTTCATTGAAAGAGATCTTTGAATTGTTGGATGCGTTTAGAGATGAAGACCTGGTGTCAGACCAGCGGTTTTTTCATCAGTGGTTCCACAGGAGGGAAGCGTGAGAAAGGGAATGTCCTGTACTTGCGTTTATCTGTCCTCTGACAGGAGGGAGTGACTAGCAGCAAAAAAGATGTGGGTGTGGCGGGTCCCAACCGCCACTACCTTTTCCGCCATGGTGCCTGCTTTTTCCAGTCCCCGGCCATAATACATCCATAGGGTAGCACCTCGTCAATCACTTCACCTAAACCAAACTCCTTCATCTGCGCACGAACCGTTGCGGCATCCTTGTAAGCAGTTGGCAGTTCCGTAATATCAATCTCACCGGAAAAGAAGCGCACATCCAGGCCTTCGGTTTCCCGGGCAAAGATGGCTTCCGGCGTTTCATCCGCCAGGTTGCGTTTATGCTGAGAACGGCTCCAGTTTCGCCCGGCCCCATGCGGCGCAAAACCGAGGTTGTTCACTGTAGTTTCCCCTTCGACGATGAGGATCGGTTCGGACATATTCAAGGGAATCAACCGCGGGCCGGTGATGTCTGGCATAAACCGTGCATCCAGCGGAGTCGCACCCTTCGCATGGTAGAATTTTTCTTCGTCCCGAAAAACAAAGTTGTGTTCATTCCAGTAACGGTCTTCCGGATCGATGTGTAAGCTTTGGACGATTGCCTGATGAATGCTGGTATGGTTAGCTTTGGTCCAATCTCGAATCAATTGCAGCGCTTCCCAGTATAGCTGACCCTCCTCGCTGTCAAATGGGATCCAGGCATTTTGTTTCAACGTAGCCGGGGAAAGTGCCAAGCGAAAACGCTCTGCCATTTGCATTCCTTTTTTGTAGAGCCAGGCACCTAATCCACGCGATCCGTGGTGCGTCACCAACATGGTGTTGCCGGTTTTTTGGGATTGGCCTACATACAGGAAATGATTTCCGTCGCCTTGGGTTCCGAGATGTGACTTCGCCAGTTCCAACGACTTTTCGTTCCGCAGCAGATAATGGTTGCTTAGTGACTTTTCCAGCTCAGCGGGCAGTACAAAAGCATGGCTTTTTGTTCGACCTCCAAAACCAAAATGCGTTAAAGCCTGAGCTTTGTCTAACACTGATCTTGGATCAGCCTTTCCCAGGTCGGTCAGCATGACAGAGCAGCAGATATCTGCACTGTGCATGCCCGGGTGGATGGCGTTCTCCGCAACCACGACACCCCCGACGGGAATGGTCCCCCGTGGCCCGGTCGGACAAGCGTCTGGCATGACGGCACCGCCCGTAAGCGTTGGGGTCCGCAATAAGGTTTCCATAGATCGTAACACCGCATTGACGTTGGCTTCCTCCAGCTCATTCTCCGCCCGAATGTTGACAGTAAAGGGCTTTGCACTGTCATGCAGTTCAATCATCGATGGTGGTTGCACACTGTCCAGAAAAGCGGTCAAGGCCTCACCTTCCAGCCGTTGTTTGTTGGCTTGGCGTAAGGCTTTTTTAAACCATTTGCCTGGAGTATAACCTAAGTCGATCAATGTCTGTCCGGTGATTTTCATGTGGGGATAACGGGGGAGGGGTGGAATAAAGTTCCATAGGTAATGATTTTCTCATAAATCTACTTTTTGGAATTTGATATAGGCGCTGTGTATGGTGTATTGTATTAAAGCGCTGTGCTCGTTGTGGCGT
>CBDUIU010000498.1:0-4160 GCA_965367335.1 uncultured Saprospiraceae bacterium | reverse complement strand
AAATCTATTTTTAACATCAAAGTCTTCACCCATAATAGCCTGGATCTTTCTCTGTGTCTCTGCATATTCTTCGGAGGGATTCAGTTTAATTTCCAAAGCCGAAACTTCTCCTTCCTTTGAATTAAGTAGTGCACGGGCAAACTCAAGAGAGGTAATGACATACTGCTGATCAAAATCTTGTTGGATACCAAAAGTACCAACTGGTGCCACGATACGCTTGCGGAAAGGATTGCCTACGGTCACCTGTTTTCGCTTAGCCATATAAATATTGATAGTCGAAAAAGGATCTTCAATATCCACAGAAAGCTTATTCCGCATCCCAACACCTAAAACAGCTAAATCCCGGTTCCCATCCGTTAATTTAAATATTCCCTCCCGAATAGTAGAATCAATTTTAGAAACCTGGGTGTATGCCTGGTCTACCCCTTTCACGATACCAAAATCCCGGTTCTTTTTATATTCAAAGAAGGCGGTTTCTTGCAAAGTCTGCGATACAGCAGCGACGCCACCTAATGCTTTCAATTCAGCCAACTGTTCCTCATTTGTAAAAAAGGTTTTACCCTTTTTTACGGTCACTTTAATATCCGGGTTAAAGGTACTGAAGAGGCCGGAGAGCAAATCCTCAAAACCATTAAAGACGGAAAGTACCAGGATCAAAGCTGCCGTTCCGATGGACAAGCCCAAAACAGTAATCCCCGAAATGATATTAATCGCATTGGTAGATTTACGCGCAAAGAGGTAGCGGGATGCTATTTTAAAGGGTAAATTCATTGAGCCGCAAGATAGGTAAAATTTAGGGGTTTTAGTTCTATCGCTTGGCGTGTTCCTGCTCTAGTGACTGACATTGATTCGGGTCCATAAGTTACCTCTTTTGCAGGTTTAGGGCTTGGAGCTTATTCTTCTCCTTCTATTGCATAGCTTCATATATGGCGGTCTGTATTTTGGGTCGCGTATCCATTTTACTCAGCTTAAAATTATGCATTGAGGGGTAGGTACGATTAGACAAAAAGACATAAATGATATCATTGACGGGATCAACCCAGGTGCAGGTACCGGTAAAGCCCAAATGGCCAAAGGTAGAAGCAGGTGCCCGTTCGGACATGTTTTGGTTGCGGTCGGAGGAGAGCTCTTTCATGTCAAAGCCAATGCCACGCCGCGATTCGGTAGGAAACCGGGTAGTGAAGGTACGTACGGTTTCGGAAGAAAGATAACGTTTGCCACCATAGTAGCCTCCGTTGAGTAACATCTGCATGATAACAACTAGTTCACGTGCGGTAGAAAACAATCCGGCATGTCCACTGACACCACCCAGCATTGCCGCTCCCATGTCATGCACATAGCCATGGACGCGTTGGCGGCGGAAGTAACGATCTTCTTCCGTGGGGACAATTTCTTTGGGGGTAAACTTTAGATGTGGGTTGTAAGTGGTGTGTTTGAGTCCCAGTTCTTTATAGAAATTTTCATAAGCAAATCCATCTACAGTTTTACCACTAACGGCTTGAACCATACTGGCAGAAAGATAAAAGCCCAGGTCACTGTAGCGATAATTTCTATTGGGTCGCAACTCTGATGTGAGGATTTCCTGCCAAATAGAATCCCGGTAATCATTACGCATGAAGAGACGATTAGTAACTGGGATACTAAATTCATCTGTCTGTTTTTTACTGTAATATTTTGTCATCGGCCTGGGACTACGTTTACTTTTTGTAACTGTTTTTTCATAAAATGGAATCCAGGCACGTAACCCAGCCCTATGTGCCATAATTTCCTCAATGGTCAGATCCGCTTTGTTGGTCCCTTGTAGTAAGGGTAAAAACTGACTCATTGGTTGATGAATATTGATTTTTCCCTCATCGTGTAATTTCATAACTGATAAGGTAGTTGCGGCTACCTTTGTAACGGAAGCCAGATCAAAAACATCATCCATTTGCATACGTTGACGTTTGCTATAGGTGTGATACCCGTAAGCTTTTTCAAAAACGATTTTACCATTTTTTGCTACTAATACAACACAGCCAGGAGTTGCTTTTTTTGCAATGGCTTCATTTGCGAGTTCATCAATTCGATTATGAAGAATGGAAGGGTTAAGTCCTACTGCTTCCGGGGGAGCATAACCCAGGCGAAAAAGTTCCGGGGTATCTATGCCATCACCAAATCGACTTTTAGGCGAGGCGGTAACCGGGAGCCGTCCCTGAAAACCAAAAACACCAAAAAGCCCCTGCGCAGCAAGATCTTGGGTTACCTCATCTTCGGCATAGGCATTCAAGACCCAATCTATTCCATCAAATGTTTTTAAACTATAAGGCGACCCAAACACGACTAAGATCACTTTGGTCGTGGATTGTAGGGTTTCAATAAATGCCTGCTCTTCCGGGGTGATACCAAAATTCTTAGCAGCCGATGCGTTCATGCTATGTAGGCTTACGAGAACTGCATCTTTATTGCCGACCAACTTAGCGATTCGGTTTTGTTGACTCTTGCTACTGTTTTTAGCTAGCTGATAATGATGAGCAATGCCAAACTTTTGTAATGTTTCCTGGAAAATGGTCCGCTTGTTTGTTCCTAAACTAACACTGGCAATATCCAGACTATCGATCTGGTTAAAAGGAATGAGTTGATCGCGGTTCCGTACCAGCGTTAATGCGTTTTGAATAAGTTCACGTTTGAGTAGATGAGCCCGGGTCGAATTTAGGTCGGAACGAAGGCCTTCTGTTGGGATATTAGCATATTGTGTGAGGCCGAGACGAAATTTTGCCCGCAACACTTTTTTTACCTTATCATCAATAATAGCCCAACTTAATTTGCCCTCGTTAATGTATTGTTTGATTTTTTGAATGGAGGCCTCTATGTCTTCCGGAAGAAGCAAGATATCATTTCCGGCTTCCAATGCCTTGGCCTCTATTTCACCATTGCCATAAAGTTTAGTGACACCTTTCATTTCTAAGCCATCTGTAAAAATAAGGCCTTCAAACCCCATCTCATTGATCAAAATTTGATTGACTGCCTTAGGAGAAAGTGTCGTTGGGAGCTTAGTCGTTGCATCAATTGCCGGGACATTCAGGTGGGCCACCATCATGCTTTGAATGCCCTGTTTACTTAGAATGCGAAAGGGGAACATCTCAATGCTATCTAGTCTTTGTCGATTGTGAGAAATGATAGGAAGGTCAAGGTGAGAATCTGTGTCGGTATCTCCATGGCCAGGAAAATGTTTTGCGCAGGCCATCACTAAATGATCCTGCATTCCTTTCATATACATGTAACTCTTAGCCGTTACATTATAACGATCCTCACCAAAGGAGCGGGTATTAATAACTGGATTATTAGGATTGTTATTAACGTCAACCACCGGCGCAAAGTTTATGTGGACACCGATGCGACGGCATTGACGCGCTACTTCTTTTCCTAGTTCATAAATCAGGCGATTGTCTTGAATAGCGCCAAGGGTGAGTTGCCGGGGAAAGCTGATGGTGCTGGCGGGTAATCTCATGCCCAGGCCCCATTCGGCATCCATTGAAATCAGCAAGGGTGTTTTAGCAAGAGACTGGTAATGATTAGTCAGTTCCAATTGTTTTTCCGGTGTGCCCTGAAAGAAACATAGACCGCCAACCTGATATTTTTTGATTGTATTTTCAACAGCACGAATATGCTCTTTACCTAGGTTAGAGTGAGCGCGAATCATGATGAGTTGCCCCAATCTTTCATCCTCAGTCAGGCTTTGAAAAGTAGAATTAACCCAGGCTTCTTCCGCGTCGGCATTAATCGAAGGCATGGCTTGACGGATAGACTGAGCGTCACCTCGGTGCGTCACAGTGGCCAGAAACATCAATAAAAGTAGCGTAATAAATTTTTGCTTCAACACGGTTGTATCAGTTTTGTTCACGTCTCTGCTGAATGTACGGATCTATTTTTATAGCTTGTTGGTGGAATGCATTTGCTTTCTGAGCATCACCAAGGAAATAATAGGTGTTACCAATATTCCATAAAGCGTCCGCACTTCTTGGATTTATCTCTAAAGCTTTTTGAAAATAACTAAGTGACTTTTGATAATCTTGTTTTATCCCATAGGCAGTTCCCATCAGTCGTAATAGTTCATAATCATTGGGCAGGATCTTATAGGCCTTTTCCAGGTATGCAATAGACTTTTGCAAATCCCCTTTTTC
>CBDUIU010000497.1:0-4160 GCA_965367335.1 uncultured Saprospiraceae bacterium | reverse complement strand
AGCCATTTCCGATGCGGGCGCAACTGAGTCCGATCTATGCGATTACCTCTCTTGATATTGATCGCGATGGTGATCAGGATCTTTTAGTGGGTGGAAACCTGCACCGGGTAAAACCGGAAATGGGGAGATATGATGCATCCTACGGAAATGTTTTGGTAAATGATGGCAAAGGAAACTTTACTGACAAAACAGTGGAATTAGGTCTCTCAATCGACGGGGAGATACGGGACATCGTGACGGAGGGAGAAGTAATCTATTATTTTAGAAATAATGACTCCGTGTTGGGGTATAAAATAGTGAATGAATGAGTAAGATATTGAGCCTTTTTTGCGGCATCCTTCTACTGCTGCTTGTCGCCTGTAAAACGGACGAAAAGAATGAGATAGCAGATGGTCATCTATTCAAATTAAAAGATAGCAGCACATCCGGGTTGACCTTTGCCAATCAGCTAGATGAAGATTCTGAGCTAAATATTATTGAGTACCTCTATTATTATAACGGCGCCGGTGTTGGGGTTGGAGACATCAATAATGACGGGCTGGAAGATATTTACTTCGCAGCCAATGAAGGCCCTGATCAACTTTACCTGAATAAAGGAAATTTAAGTTTTGAAGAGGTTAGTAAAAGTGCCGGCTTAGATATGACGCCATCCTGGTCCAACGGTGTGGCGATGGAGGATGTCAACGGAGATGGCTTTTTAGATATTTACGTTTGTAAAGTTGGTGTATTTCAGGAGGACGGCCACAATTTGTTATATCTCAATAATGGAGATGGTACTTTTGCAGAAAAGTCAGCTGAATATGGCCTGGATTTTACCGGCTACTCCACTCAGTCTTGTTTTTTCGATTACGACCAGGACGGCGATCTGGATGTTTACCTGCTTAACCATGCGGTACACTCGGTTCGAAGTTATGGTAACATTAAAAAACGGGAGTTAAGCGATGCGCTGTCGGGGGATCGGTTTTACGAAAACAGATTAAAAGAAGAAGGGAAGTTTGTTGAAGTGACCAAGAAGGCGGGAATTTATAACAGTCCGCTTGGGTATGGTTTGGCAGTAGCCTGTGGGGATGTTAATAATGATGGTTGGGTGGATGTCTACGTAGGAAATGATTTTCATGAGAATGACTATTTGTACTTAAATAATGGTGACAAAACATTTACGGAAACTGTTGCCAGTGCATTTACGCATACCTCTCAGTTTAGTATGGGCGTTGATATTGCGGATATGAATAATGACGGTTGGGCTGATATTTTTTCCACAGACATGTTGCCTTATAACGCTGAGGTCGCTTTGCAGTCAGGCGGAGAGGATACCGACCAAATCAAACGTATTAAGGATGATCTGGGTTTTGAAAAGCAATACGCTCGGAATCATTTTCAACTGAACCAACAGGATGGTAGTTTTTCGGATATCGGCTACCTTACCGGTACCTTTGCAACGGACTGGAGTTGGTCCGTGTTGTTGCAGGATTTTGACAACAATTCAAAGACCGATATCTTTATTACTAACGGGATTGTACGAAGACCGAACGATCTGGACTATATCAATTTTCTGAATGAATATGATAATGACAAACAGGCTTCCAACGCTGAAAGATCAAAGAAGCTCATAGAGAACATGCCTTCGCAACCCTTAGCTAACATTCTGTTTACCCAGGATCAAACGGGTCATTTTCTTGACTTAAAAACGGCGTCTTTTGGGCCTGCGTCTTTTTCAACTGGAGCTGCCTATGCAGATTTCGATCAGGACGGAGATCTGGACATCGTTGTTAATAATATCAATCAGGAAGCTTTTCTCCTGGAAAACACGACTGATGGAAGTAGCAACTTCCTCGCAGTTAACTTAAAAGGTAATGAGCAGTTTAATGTAGTTAAAGGGGCAAAGGTAATTTTATCTGCCGGAGGAGAAGTAATAACAAAAGAGTTGCAAACGACCAGAGGGTTTCTCTCTTCGAGCAGCAGTCAATTGCATTTCGGATTAGGACAAATTCAGCAAGTAGATTCCTTAACCATCATTTGGCCGGATCAATTAACTCAAACCCTCACCAAGGTGCCGGTGAATCAGCAGCTGCTTGTTCAACGTCCGGCGAATGCACAACTCAAAAAATTGGACCGGCCAGCTAAAGCTAATGCCAAAGAATCGCTATTAGTACTTCCCTTTAAACATGAGGAGAACAAGTACTTTGATGAAAACAAAGAAAAATTGATTCCCGAGCGCTTGTCGTATGAGGGGCCGGCCGTAATTTATGAAGACTTTACCGGTGATGGAATTAAGGATATTTACCTGGGAGGAGCTCGTAAACAACCGGCCAAATTGCTTGTTGGGAAAGCCAATGGATCTTACCAGAATCAGCAAACACTCGATTTTGAGACCGATGCCAAATACGAAGATGTAGATGCCGCAACCCTGGATTTTGATGGTGATGGCGACAAAGATATCTATGTCGTTAGTGGAGGCAATGACAACCGGGAACTCGATAAACTCATGGAAGACCGCATCTACTTGAACAATGGGGGAGGTGTGTTTAAACGTATCCCCTTATCCTTACCACACACGAATGGTAGCTGTGTCTCCACGGGAGACTTTAATCAGGATGGGTTTGAGGATATTTTTGTCGGCGCCCGGTCCATCCCCGGTTCCTACGGTTTGTCTCCCTATAGTTTTATTTTGACCAACAGAAAGGGGCAGGCGGTTGATATTGCGTACAAATCCAGGATGGGGATGGTTACGGATGGTAGCTGGGTAGATATGGATGGCGATAAAGATCTGGATTTAGTAGTTTGCGGAGATTGGATGAATATCACCTATTACGAAAACGTAGATGGGGAATTAATAAATAAATCCGAGGACTATGGTTTAGGTCAGGCATATGGCTTTTGGAATACCTTGGCTTTTGTAGACCTTAATCAGGATGGCCGCTTAGATATCCTGGCTGGTAATTCCGGCTTAAATCAAAAATGGCGGGCTAGTGATTCTCTCCCGGTAAAATTATTTGTCGGAGATTTTGATCAAAACGGTTATGCAGACCCCATCATTTTTTACCCCTATTTTGATACTTACCTGCCTTTTGCTTCGCTGGATAAGTTGAGTTCGCAAATGCCTTTCTTTAAAAAGAAGTATAATACTTACAAAAGCTTCAATCGGGTCCAGGGCATTAATGATCTACTGGAAGCTCCGGACAGTTTGATCGTTGAGGCCAAAAAAGTCAATGAATTAAGATCCATGTTATTTCTATCTGAGGGAGATACCTACCAGGCGATCCCCTTGAGTATTCAGGATCAGTATAGCGACATCCAGGATTTTGAGGTTGGAAAAAATGGCCAGATTTATTACGTTGGCAACAGTCATGAATATGTCGCAGAACTGGGCAATGCCACATCCAATGCCGGAAGAGTATTGAGTAACTTTGATCTCAAAACCAAGTCATTTAAAGGTTCAAAGAAATTGGCTTTACCCATTTCGCTTAACCCCCGGGTAGTGAAGCTAATGTCTTCCGGGAAATTGCTGGTGGTTGGGAATAATGAATACCCGTATGTCTTACAGCTTGGGGAAGGAGAGGATCTAAATCTATAACTAATTGTAACTATTCAGCACCTGAAATTTCCCAGATTTTATTTCCTAAGATTTCATAGACTGGTGTTAAAAAAAATATTTATGTCCTTTTCCTTGATGACCTGCCTGCGTGATATAGTCCGGCAGGAAAGGACCAAAAATCAAGAAAGGATTTAAACTCGCTTTGGCTTTCAGTTTTCACTTTTGGAGTTATCCCTGATATAGCAGCTGATTTTCATATACTTATGTGCTAGCGGCTCGAACAGAAATCCTTTCTTTTTTGGCTCGCGCCAATTAAACATTGGGCTTAACTTACTATGTTATCTAATACTTTTGGCTCAACTAGCCTCTCCCTTTAACGTGGGACCGAAGTAAATGACGAAATTAAACTGTTCCTTTAACAAAACCCCGTTATTTTAATCAGTCTATCTGAGAGGCCTGGAAAGAAAACGACAAAATACTTCATGTGCTGAATAGTTACACAAATTTTAATATTTTTTGACCACAATTTAGATAGGAACCGACTTTTGTTCCTTGTACGCCACTTGTTCAAAATGAGAAGTAAAATGTCGCAAAAAATGAGGTTGATAAGTAATTCGATAACCTT
>CBDUIU010000496.1:0-4170 GCA_965367335.1 uncultured Saprospiraceae bacterium | reverse complement strand
CAGCTTTTTTCATGGATCGCCATGAAATATCCAATTTGGATTATAAGAACTTCATCGAAGGAGGAGGTTATAGCCGGGAGGAATTTTGGGAATACCCATTTATTAAGGATGGCAGTGCGCTTACCTGGGAGGAAGCAATGACTTATTTTATAGACAAAACAGGCCAACCCGGACCCGCTTCCTGGGAGGTCAGCGACTTCCCCGAAGGTGAAGATCTATATCCTGTACGTGGCATAAGCTGGTATGAAGCTGCAGCTTATGCTAAATTTGTAGATAAGAGTTTACCGACTATATTCCACTTTAATGTGGCTTCAACAATATCTGCAGGTGGATTAATCATACCAAATAGTAATTTCTCCAATAAAGGCCCAGCGAGACAAGGAGAATATCAAAGTGTTGGCGGATTTGGAACCTATGATCTGGTTGGGAATGTTCGCGAGTGGCAGCAAACAGAATCGACGAAAGGAAATTTGCGTTTTATTTTGGGTGGAGCATGGAGTGACCCTCTCTTTGCGGCTCAGGATGCATGGGCTCAGGATCCTTTTGATCGAACAGCCATAAACGGCTTTCGATGCATGCAATACCTTGATAATTCAGGAATGAAAGATAGTTTGGAGAAACCAGTAGAACTGTTAGAAAGATCTCCAAGACCACTAAATCCGGTTAACGATGAAGTTTTTGCAGGCTTTATTCGGCAATTTAATTATGACAAAACTCCGCTTAATGTTGAACTGAATAAATTAAGTATTGACAGCGAAGACTACAGATGTGAAAAGGTCATTATTGATGCGGCTTATGGAAATGAGCGCTTCGAAGTCTATTGCTATTTACCTGCCAATGCGGAACCACCTTATCAAACGGTTATATTATTTCCCGGAGCTGGAGTTCTTCATGCTCAAACCTATGCGCATAGATTTATAGAACGAACAGATTTTATCATAAAAAGTGGAAGGGCGTTAATCTTTCCAGTTTACAAAAGTACTTTTAACAGGCGTGACGGTGTTCCAGATGGATTTCCAAGAAAATCAATATTCTATAAAGATCATTTAATCATGTGGACAAAGGATTTTAGTCGCACGATAGATTATCTTGAAACAAGAGAAGATATAGATGCCAAAAAAATTGCCTTTATGGGTTTAAGTTGGGGAGGTATTACAGGTGGGGTAATTCCAGCGGTGGAAAAACGAATTAAGACTGTTGTGTTGACTGTGGGTGGACTTGCGTTGCAACCTTCTCTGCCAGAGGCGGATCAGGTAAATTATTTGCCAAGAATAAAACAACCTTTCCTCATGTTAAACGGGAGATACGATTTTTTCTTCCCCTATGAAAGCTCTCAGATTCCAATGTATAATTTGCTTGGAACTGCTTCTGCAGATAAAAAACATATTATTTCCGAAACCACTCATTTTTTCCCTCGGGAAGAATTTATTAAAGAAACGCTAACATGGTTGGATAAATATATGGGTGAAACAATTAAATGAACACCAGCCAACATGGCGAACCATGCGAGGCATTGCTATGAAAATAAATCAGAACAAAGTACAAAGTGGACATAGGTGACAAAGCGCCTGCGTCCTTTGCCCTGAGTGTTGTATGTAGTTAAAATCACTATTAAAGAGTGGAAGAATTAATAAAAAAGATAAGGAGCAGTGGTCGATTAAGCCCGGAAGCAGAAGAGTATCTTTTTTCTATTTCAAATAAAAGAACCTTTTCTAAAGGCGAGGTCTTAATTCGGCAAGGTCAAAATGTCAACAAGGTATATTTTGTGACAGATGGATGCCTGAGGTCATATTGCATCGACAAAAGCGGTAAGGAGCATACTTTGCAATTTGCAATTAAAAATTGGTGGATTAGTGACTATATAGCTATTCACACGAATACATCCGCAACGCTGACGGTAGAGTGTCTTAAAGAATCAAGCGTTATTGAATTTAATGCAAAAGAGCTTGATGAAATGCTAACACGTTACCCCGAATACGAACCCTTTCAGAGAAATCTTTTAGAGCGTCATATCGTTAGCCTGCAAAAGAGAATTTTGAACCAGCTGCAATTGACTGCTTCAGAGAGATATGATTTGTTTTTAGAGCAATACCCGGATATAGAAAAGTATACCCGGAATTATCACATCGCATCTTATTTAGGCATCACACAAGAAAGCCTGAGTCGTGTAAGAATTGAAAAATCAAAAAGATGACTTCTTATCATAGGTCAATTTTTACATGAGGTCTTTAGTTTAGGTTTGTATCAAATTAAATCACAGTATTTAAAGAGGTACAAAAATGAAAGCATTACAATTAGTAAGATACGGAGAGATCGAGGATAGCCTGGCCTTTAATGAAACAGGTAAACCAACAGTAGACGCAAAAGATGTACTAATCGAAGTTAGGGCAGCTGCCATCAATCCAATAGACAAAAGCATTGTTTTGGGAAACCTTCAAACCATGCTTCCTATCCCACTTCCCAGCACGATAGCCTACGATGTGAGTGGCATAGTAGTCGAAAAGGGGAATGAAGTAACTGATTTTGAGGTTGGCGACCTGGTTTATGCCCGTGTTCCTCAGGAACAAATGGGCACTATAGCAGAATATGTGTCCGTAAATAGTATTGCTGTTTCAAAAAAACCGGGAAACATCTCCTTCGAGGAGGCAGCGAGTTTGCCATTAGCAGGACTTACTGCCTTACAATCATTAGAACACGCCGGTATTAAAGCAAACGACAAGGTTTTGATTCACGCTGGATCTGGTGGAGTCGGGAGTCTGGCCATTCAGTATGCCAAAGCAAAAGGAGCTTATGTTTATACCACAACAAGCACGGCCAATGTAGAATGGGTGAAGGAGTTGGGAGCAGATACCGTAATTGACTACAAAACAGAAGACTACAGAGCCATCGTAAATGACGCTGATATTGTGCTTGATACGCTAGGAAAGAATTATACTTTGGAAGCTTTCCAAGTGATTAAGAAAGGCGGAAAAGTAGTTAGTGTAGCCGGGCCACTAGATGAAGAGAGTGCCCATATGTTTGGAATGGCGGACTACAAATTGCCGGAAGAATTAGCCAGACTTAATAGCGAGAAAGAAGCGTCTTACAAATTTATTTTCATGCATCCAAACGGGGCACATTTGAGTGAAATTAAATCATTGGTCGAAGATGAAAAGATCAAACCAATTATTGATAAAGTTTATCCTTATTCTGAGAGCATTGAGGCTTTCAGACACCTTGCCACTGGCAGAGCGAAAGGTAAAATAGTTATTAGGATTAAATAAAAACCCATTAAAAAACTAAATAGAATACAGATATGATAAAGAAATTATTAGGAATTGCCCCAAAATTAGAGGCGGACGGGTCTTATAGTCCTTCAAAAGTAGCGTTAAAATTAGCTACTGTTTCCAAAACTGATTTTGAATCTATTTCATACAAGAAATACGAAGGAAAGAAATCAAAAATCCTGGTGATTTTCACCGAACAAAAGAACATGAAGATGCAAAATGGTAAACTGTTTTCTACCGGTAACCATCCGGTAGAAGCCTTGGTGCCAATGCTTCATCTTAAAAATGCAGGGTTTGATTTTGAAATAGCCACTCCAACGGGAAAGCCTGTAGTTTTTGAAATGTGGGCATTTCCGGATAAAGATGAAAATGTAAAATCCATCTATAATGAATTAAAACCAAAATTTGAGCAACCAGGAAATCTTCAGAAATTTGTTGATACAGCGTTGAATGAGTCAGCCTCTTATGCCGCAGTGTTTGTACCAGGTGGACATGGTGCTATGTTGGGCATACCGGAAGACAAAAACGTTGGAAAAATACTGAACTGGGCGCATGAAAATGATTTATTTACGATCTCGATTTGTCACGGTCCGGGTTCATTTTTGACAACATCACTGAATAATCAGAAATTTCTATATAAAGGATACGAGATGGCTGTTTTCCCTGATTCAGTTGATAAGATGACACCTAAAATCGGGTATTTGCCGGGACAAATGCCCTGGGGATTAAGTGAGAAGCTAAAGAGCTTAGGCGCTAATATCGTAAATACAAAGTCAGACAAAACTGTCTGTCGGGATAGAAAATTGATTACCGGCGCAAGTCCATTAGCTTCCAATAACCTGGGAGAGCTGGCAGCTGAAACACTATTGAAAGAGTTGAAGTAGCAACGACTAGCAACGACTAG
>CBDUIU010000495.1:0-4170 GCA_965367335.1 uncultured Saprospiraceae bacterium | reverse complement strand
AACCAATCCATGAAATCCCGCCATGAAATTCTTTCGGCAACAAAGTCTGCCTCACTTTTCACTTGTTGATCCTTGATGTCTAATATCAGCGCCGGAAGGTTTTGCAGTAAGCCATCTATTTGAAAGTTGTGACCTTTGCGTGGTGTACTACTGATCAGTTTGAAATCCGCATCTCCGGATCGTTTTTGCAGGGTCAGTTGTTTAAACGGGAAAGCAACATCAGCAGGGTAGTATTGGACGTCTATATCATTTAATTTCAGAGTAGCATCGCTTTCGATCAGGATTTGGTCGAAATTATTGATAGGCCCCTGCACCTGAGCATTGAGCTCAAAATTGCCCTTGTCGAAGAAAAACTGATCGCTGGCCAGCCATTTACTGATCGCTTCCGCTTTCCCCTTCACCTTTACTTTAGAGCCCAGCATGGGTCCGGTTTGGGGAGTGGAGGTGATCAGTGCATTATTGGACTGAATGTGGAAGCCGGCATGATAGGCGGAAAGTTGATGGACTTCTAACCTGACTCTTTTTTTACCCTCCCTGAATGCGCGTGGCCCTTCAAAGATCCGATTCACAAATCGCCCTTTCAAATCTACATCATGAAGCGGTATATGAAAGACCTGAAGTTGATTTTTTTCCATCACAAAACTGATATCTACGATGGGAGCATCCCCCCGACGAAAGTAACTTTTGATGGAAGTTTTGCTATAGAAAGGGGCTTTTATTTTATACGGCGTGACATGGCGCTGAATAGGGGCAGGCAGAAGCGGAAATATCTTAGCAAATCGCGTTTTTTTATTTTCGAGAATAAGTTCTGAAACTGTGGTTTTCTTCGTGTCGTAAATTCCTTGAAAGATAAAAAGCTCTTCATTGATCTGCAAATCAAATGGCTGAAAAGACAATACACCGGCGCTAAAACGAACCTGTGGCTTTCCGCTTAAATAGCTATTCGGTAAAAAAGCTCCTTTTCTGGTGTTAAAAGCCATTTCCTTTAAGGCAATCGCCATGTCAATGTCGGCGATGATCACAGAGTCTGTAAGTTGTACCATAACTTCCAGCTTATCTGCATTACCCTGGATACTGGAATGCTTACGGTCATTTGTAAAGCGAATATAAACGTTAGACAAAGAAAATTTAATTCGCTCCGTATCCAGCTTGAAGTCACTTAGCCAATCGCGTAGCCAATTGCTTTTTTCATCAGAATGTGTCTTATTTTTTACCTTTGGCAAAACACCTTTCAGCAAACTGTATCCGCTGCTATCCGTGTGAAGATTTAGACGACCATCGCGCAATTCAATCGATTTGAGCTTAGCTTCTTTTTCCCATAATTGCTGTAGTGAAAGATTTGCCCGTAGTTCATCAACATGTAGCAAGGGCAATTGATGTTGGGGAAAAAGCGAATCTTTTACCTGTACATTTTTCAACACAAGCGTGGCTGCCGGAAAATTTTTATAAACTGAAATATCAGCCTCATCAAAGGAGATGCTCCCATTGTTGAGAAAAGATAGCTGAGCAAAAAGCTTGGTTTTGTTGGATTGCAGATACTGATCAAGTGAGAAAAGCGCCAACACAAAAATCAATACCGTTATGATCAAAAAGATAAAGACAAACCTGAGAATTCTCCAGATAATGGACAGTTTCTTTTTAGGTGTTTTTTGATCCGGTATATCTTTTCTGGTAGCAGACATGTTGGTGTAAATATATAGAAAAGGGGGGAGATTGTTGCTGGACGCATTATTTCTGAACAAAGTGGGTATGACCGGTTAACTTGACTCAAATATTGTCCGCCAAACGTTATGTTTTAAAATAAAAGCAATTGTTCAAAAAATTCTAGTCAAATATTATTAGCTCCCCAAGATTTTCGCTTTATTTGTTTATTCAACCCAAGGCCGATCCATCCTGTCTGCCTTGGCAATGATGTTACTTTCACTACAATTTACAAAGAGAAAATAAGAACATCTTCCTACCCCTAAATCAATAATTCAACCTGATGCGAAACCTTCACCTCTACTTGCTGCTCTTCATTTTCTTAACGTCTTGCGCCAACTATAAATTGAATTACAGTCCTAAAGGTAAAAATTGGGCAACAGAAAATATACCACCCACGGACAAAGTAATTCGGCACACGATGTACCTGATTGGTGATGTCGGTTATGTTAAACCTGATAAACCTTCTGCTTCCTTAAATCTTTTGAAACAAAAACTAGATGAAGCAGGAGAAAATAGCTCTGTCATTTTTTTGGGGGATAACATTGCTCCTCATGGAATGCCCCGAAAAGATAATCGTAAAGAACGGGCGATAGCAGAAGCTAAATTACAAATTCAGCTGGATTTGGTCCAGGATTTTAAAGGCCGGCCTATATTCTTGCCTGGTCATGAGGATTGGGATGAATATGGTTTAAAAGGGGTGAAACGCCAGGGAAAATTTATTGAGAAAGCGTTAAATAAGGGGATTGAGGATAAAGATGATTGGGAAGATTATTTTTTTCCAAGAAAAGGCTGTAGTGGTCCTAAAGACATAGAGATCAATGACCAATTGGTGGTTGTGGTCGTGGATTCGGAATGGTACTTAACCGATTGGGACAAAGAACCAGAGATTAATGATGGCTGTGATATAAAAAGCAGGAAAGATTTTGCTTTTCACTTTGAAGAAATGGTACGGAAAAACAGGAACAAAAACGTAGTGATTGCGATGCATCATCCGCTTTATTCTCATGGTGTTAGAGGCGGTTCTTTTACGGTAAAAGACCATATTTTTCCTTTTACCCAATTTAAAGAGAATTTATACATCCCTTTACCGGTAGTAGGCTCTTTAGTACCAATTTACCGCACGCTGATTGGAAGCAAGCAAGATTTAAGTCATAAAAATTATAAGGCTTTTAAGGATGATATCATGGCTGGTGCTACTAAAAATGGAAAATTTATTTTTGCTGCCGGTCATGAACACAGCATGCAATACATTTCCGAAAAACGTCACCATTTCATCAATGCCGGAAGTGGTGTGATTGCCGGACCAGCAAGGGTAAGTAAAGGCTCTGAATTTGCTTATGGCCACCAAGGGTTCGCCCAACTGGATTTCTACGAAGACGGTACTACCTGGTTACAGTTTTGGGCACCTGATGCGACTGGTGATTCCGGGACTGTAGTCTATCGCCGGAAAATCAAAGACAAACTGCAAATCTCAGAAGATAATATTCCCAAGTCATTTCCTGAGTACGACCAAGCTTTAAAAGCTAAGGTGAGCCCGGTGACCAGCAATACAGTTACAGAAAAAGGCGGATGGCATTATTTCTGGCTAGGGGAGCATTACCGAAAAATATATGCTCGAACTTATGAATTTCCAGTGTTAGACTTGAAGAAGTTTAAAGGCGGAATGGAAGTAGTCAAAAGGGGAGGAGGAAACCAAACCAACTCCCTGCGACTCAAGGACCCTCAAGGACAACAATACGTCATGCGATCCTTAACAAAAGATGCTTCCAGGACCGTACCTTATCCTTTTAATAAAATGACAGCGGCTCAGGGGGTTGTGCAAGAGACCTTTTTGTCATCCCATCCTTTTGCTGCGCTAGCCATCCCTGCCATGGCTGATGCGGTGAAAGTTTATCACACCAACCCAAAGTTATATTATATTCCCAAACAGCCCATTCTCGGAGTACACAATGATTTATTCGGAGGAGAAGTATACTTAGTAGAAGAAAGGACGGGTGGAAATTGGGAAAAATTGGCCAGCCTTGGCAATTCAAAAGACTTGGTGAGTACGCCGGATATGGCAGAGGAAATTATCGAAGATCACGACCATCAGGTAGATCAGGCCTGGCTACTCAGGGCGCGGCTATTTGATCAGGTCATCGGTGATTGGGATCGCCATGATGACCAATGGCGCTGGGCGAAAATCAAGATGAATAAAGACAGCACCATTTACCGGGCAATCCCGCGCGATCGCGATCAGCCTTTTAGCAAATATGACGGTGTTTTGATCCAAACTGCCCGCTTGTTTATGCCTTTTTTACGGCAATTAAAAGTCTACAAACCGACCATTAAAAACATGAAGTGGTCTAGCTGGAGTCCAAAGTATATCGATAATAGTTTTTTAAACGAGATGAGTTGGGCCGATTGGGAAAGGGAAGCCAAATTTATTCAGGAAAATTTGACCGATGAAATAATCGATGAAGCCTT
>CBDUIU010000494.1:0-4176 GCA_965367335.1 uncultured Saprospiraceae bacterium | reverse complement strand
CCAGTCGGACAGGGAAATCTCGAGCCTGCTGAGGGATGAGTTGCGCTTGGGACGTGTAGAAGTTGTTGGGTTTATGAGGTTTATGGTTTATGAGTTTATAGTTTATGGTTTATGAGTTTATAGTTTATGGTTTATAGTTTATAGTTTATGGTTTATACGTTTATACGAACTGAGTAATAAACTACAAATTTGCTTTAGCAAAGCGATAAACCGACCCGCCGAAGGCGGCATAAACTTATAAACTGGTTTATACGAACTGAGTGATAAACTCCGAATTTGCTTTAGCAAAGCGATAAACCAACCCGCCGAAGGCGGAGATAAACTCATAAACCGATTTAACCAAGACTTGATCAAATATACCAAACATTTAAAAGCGCTCAGGAAATTAAAAAGGTAATATTGATTCTGTGGAAAAATGGATCAGTATTTTAATATCTTGCAATGCTGTAATTTAAAATATCATAAACTTAAAATAAAACCACATGGATACACTGATCGTTATTCTCATAAATGCTGTTGCATTTTACGTTGGCGCCAGCCTGCTAAAAGGCGTGACTATTAAAGGATTTCTGTCCGCTATTTTTGTCGCTATTCTTGTTGCCATTTTAAATGTGACCTTAGGTATTATCCTGAAAATTGTCACCCTGGGAATATTGTCATTAGGCATATTTACCTTACTTCTTGATGCCATCCTGATTCAGGTAGCGGACTATTTTCTAAAAGACTTTGAGGTGAAAAACTTCTGGTGGGCTTTGGCATTAGCTGCAGTGGTTGCCATTATTGATGGATTACTCGGGTCAGTGATTTAAAGCCGCTTAGGAAGACTTTTTCAGATAGACGCCTTCTTCTACTTCCTTGAGCTCAGCTAAGATATTCTGAGCAATGAGGCGAAGCTCCGGATCATTGATTCGGCAAGCACTTTTAACAATTGTTATATATTGTTTATCTTTTAATTGCCCGATCAGGTATAGCGTGGCAATCTTAAGACGGAGGTTGTTTCTTTGAAAAATAATGTTTTCAAAGCATTCTATTTCATTGGGCAAATTCAAATTGAGTTGATGGATTTTGCTACGTTGTTCTAGGTCAACGATGGCCACTTCAAACAAGGGTATTAAAATGCGTTTCAACTTTGGGTCAAGTAGGTTGTCCAAAAACTCTAAGGTGGTCATGCGGATGGACAGTTGATTGCTTTTTAATCCTTTTTGGATCGCTGAAATATTGCTTTTTGAATATTTTAAACTAAGCAATCTGAGTATATTTTTCAGGGTTCTGTTTAGCTCTGTTTTGAGGAGATCAATGACGCGACTACAAGGTCTTTGCGTGCTAAGCAGATTAAATTGAGGATTGCTTTTTAAAACATGGATAATACCTATGGTCTCCTGAAAGTTCAATACTTCTTTTAATACCTGAACCAACACATTCTTTTTTCTAAAACGGAGCCCGGGAAATTGCTCGCGTAGATCACTTAAACTTTGGATGGCTTCTTGCCGGACAATAGCATCCTGATGTTCCAGCAGTTTAAATAAAAATTTGATCGCGCGTTGAGAATCCAATCGTTTAACGATGCTTGGATATTTACGAATGAGGCGAAGGTCATCCGGATCTTCTTTGGTGAATTTATTGATCATGGCAAGGAGTTGCTCTCCATAAGCTTTCAATGCTTTTTTGGCAGCCCGGGAGAAGGTTGGCTTATCAAGTAAATGAATTAAGTCTCTAACAAAATAATCACTTTTTGTTTTCCCGGCAGAATGAATGGCTTGCCGGACGACCATTTCGTTTTCATCCTTGAAAAAGTGGATAAGATAGATGTATAATTCAGAAATCCGGGCATGTCCGATCGCCTGGATACAATAGATCTTGTTGAGGTATTTCTTGCGTGATTCAGGAAGGTCTTCAAGGGTA
The DNA here is from genome assembly GCA_965367335.1 of uncultured Saprospiraceae bacterium. Lineage (GTDB taxonomy): Bacteria > Bacteroidota > Bacteroidia > Chitinophagales > Saprospiraceae > CBDUIU01. The sequence continues at coordinate 2,274 of CBDUIU010000494.1, read as the reverse complement.
TTTAATTTTTTAATAATCCTTTCTTTCAAGTAATATTTCCGTTGCATCTTTGGATTGTTTGCCGTCTCAATGGCCAGGCTGATCAATGCCAGTCCACTTAATCTATCATTATCACTATCCAGGTGTTTGATAAAATTTTCACTTTGCCGTAATGGGGTATGCTCGATGAGATAGGCTAGTGCCGCTCGTTTAACCTTATCTGATGGGTCATTGGTCATTTTTTCAATGACGGAGTAAAATGATTTGTGTTTTTGATCATACAAATGTTGTAATACCTCTACTCTAACTTCGGGGCTAGGGTGGTGAAGTAGTTTAAGAAAAACAGCTTGCAATCTTTTTTCCTTTACAGGTCGAATTTGCTTAAGGGCAGAGATGATTTGACTTTTAGTTCCTTCGGTCAGGATTTTCTTAAGTCCATCGACCACGATAGCTTTTTCCGAATTTTTGGAGCTTTTCTCTTCATTGGATTGGGTATGTTGTAATATTTTAGCTTTGAAGGAATACAGGTATTGTTGGCGAATATTAAGTGCGATCAGTACCCAACCAACGACAAAAGCCAGGATGGTAAGATTAATTGCTAAGGTGGATAAGGCTAAGCCTTTCACGACAAATATTAACGTTAATCCTGCAAAACCTGTCGCCAAACTATCCACAAAAACATCAATAAAGGGTTTCGTTTGGTTTTTTACATGCATGTCGATTGGAAGGATCAACAGCTCCATCGCGGACTTATTGATAGACTGTTTTAAACTGCCATCTGCCATTTTTAATAAGATCACGGCCATTAATAACTCTGGAGCAATGATCAATAAAATGACGGCCAGCGCAATTACAACTGGTAGAATCAAGAGAGAAACCTGAATACCAAACCTGGTAATGACCAACCTGGTAATCACTAACTGCAGCAATAAGGAAACCACATTAAAGGTGGAAAACCAGAACCCAAAAAAAGCGGTTAGTTCCTCGGGATTACTGATCAGGTTACTGGAAATTGCACTAAATTGATAATCGACCAATTTGGCCACTATATTTCCTACGGCCACCAAACTAGCTAACAAAATCAGGTGCTTTGATTGCAGAATGATTTTCAGCGGATGACTTTGTGCTTTCTTAGCCTTTCGTTTTTTATTGCTTTTGAGCGGATTGTTTATACCTTGCCGCCAAATTAAGATCGTCAGTGGAATACACAAGCCAATAAAGACTGCCCCGACAAAAGGCAATTCTACGCTATTGATATATTTTGTCAGAAAACTAGTAAGGTAACCTCCGAAAATTCCTCCGGCAATAGCTCCGGCTCCCAGAAATCCAACCAGCCTTTTGATCTCCCGATCATTAAATACCAGGTTGGCTAATAACCAGAACTGTGATGTGGTTAGTAAGGCAAAAATGGCTACCCAAATATAGAAGAAGTACAAAACATAGCTGATCAAAAAACCGGTCTTCAGTGCCAGCCCAAAAAATATTAAGACCGCTACAGACGAAATCAAGGTTCCCATGATCAGGTAGTCCAATCGAACCCGGCGAACGATACGGGAATAAATAGAGGTGAAAATCCCGGCAAAAATGGCTACCAGGATAAAAGCTATCGGCAAGCTTTCAACACCGTAAGTGGACAAAAACAGGCTGTTTACTGTTGGTTTTAGTATCAGCAGGGTGGTAATGATCAAAAATATATTCAATTGCATGGATAAGGCGCGGAATAGCTCTCCTTCTCTGATATCGAATAGTTTTTCCAGCAATATCCTCATGAGGGTTTTTTATTACGCTTGATTTAAATATATTTTTCTAAGATAAAAGGTAATCAAGCGCTATATGTTTGGTCCCAAAATAAAAAATCCGAAGTTTAACCAACTTCGGATTTTTTATGAGCAAGAAATTAAAATATTTACTCTCTTACAATTGCTTTATTTATTAGATAGATTAGATCATATCCAACGCTTTTTCAGCAGCATAAACCATGCTTCGCATCAATTGCTCTCCTTCAGGATCTTCAGCCAAAGCTACCAGAATATAACGTTGAGAAGGATCTCCCCAAACCAGCACAGAGTCAGAGTGGAAATTTTTCCAGGAACCGGATTTGCGGTACAATCGGGCGCTTGGAGCGATACGATCCAATACATTGACGAATTTATGGTGCAGCAATGGATCAGCCATGATATCCATCATCTGTTTTGAGCGTTGCTCACTGATCAATTCACCTTGTGACATCATGTAATAAAAACGGCAAACCTGCTCCGTAGTAGCAGCGTGGCTCAAACCCTTTAAGGGGTCAGG
>CBDUIU010000493.1:0-4188 GCA_965367335.1 uncultured Saprospiraceae bacterium | reverse complement strand
CCGGACACGACTTGTACCAGATCCGGTTTGGCAATCGGGCCAATTACGCGGGTAACCGTATCCCGGAGTTCCTTAATGAAGGCAACTTCATCGCTAACATCCCCATTGGTGATCACATAGGCGTAGATGCCCTGCCCTTTAATATCATGGGGATAACCAACAACGGCACTTTCCACCACTTTCGGATGTTCGTTGATCGCATTTTCTACTTCGGCGGTTCCCATACGGTGACCGGAGACATTGATAACATCATCTACACGACCAATGATGCGATAGCGACCATCTTCGTCACGGCGAGCCCCGTCACCAGTGAAATAGAGATTGTCGAAAGCGGAGAAATATGTTTGTCGGCAACGCTCATGATCGCCGTAAATGGTGCGCAACATGGATGGCCAGGGGAACTTGATGCATAACAAACCTTCTACATCATTCCCTTCTTTTTCGTTACCTTCGGCATCCATCAAAACGGGTTGTACGCCAGGCAGGGGATAAGCCGCATAACATGGTTTTGTATCCGTAATACCGGGCAGTGGCGTAATCATGATTCCACCGGTTTCGGTTTGCCACCAGGTATCAACGATGGGCGACTTCCCTTTGCCCACTTTTTTATCATACCATTGCCAGGCTTCTTCATTGATCGGCTCGCCTACCGAACCTATAACTTTAAGCGTGCTTAGGTCATATTTATCTACATACTCATCTCCTCTGGCCATTAGCGCACGGATAGCCGTCGGAGCAGTATAAAACTGATTGACTTTGTGTTTATCACAGACTTCCCAGAAACGCCCCGCATCCGGATAAGTGGGTACACCTTCAAACATAATCGTCGTGGCGCCGGCCAATAATGGTCCGTATACAATATAGCTATGCCCGGTGATCCAGCCAATGTCTGCCGTACACCAATAGACATCTCCGTCCTGGTATTGGAACACATTGCGGAAGGAAAAACAAGTATAGACCATATAGCCGCCACAGGTATGCACCACCCCTTTGGGTTTACCCGTAGAGCCGGAAGTATAGAGAATAAAAAGCATGTCTTCGCTATCCATCACTTCAGCGGGGCAATGGGTACTTCGGTCATACAGCTCTTCGTGCCACCACTTGTCCACCTCGTCGTTCCAGTTGACATTGCCACCGGTATTTTGGTGTACCAGCACGGTTTCGATGCTATCACAGCCTTGCTTGAGGGCTTCATCGACGACGGATTTAACCGGGATATTTTTGGCGCCTCGCCTATTGTAATCCGAGCAAATCACCATTTTACAAGTAGCATCTTTGATCCGATCAGCCAAAGCTGTTGCGGAGAATCCAGCAAATACGACGGAGTGAATCGCCCCAACCCGGGCACAGGCTAAAATGCCAATCGCCAACTCCGGCACCATTGGCATATAGAAGCAAACGCGATCACCTTTAGCAATACCATTCGCCCTGAGGGCATTCGCCGTTTTGCAGACTTCTGCGTGAAGTTCTTTGTAGGTAAAAGATTGCACCGCTGCATCCGGATCATTAGGCTCCCAGATAATGGCGACCTCATCCCCTTTAGTTTCCAGGTGACGATCCAGACAGTTTTCGGTAATATTGAGTTGTCCACCGGCAAACCATTTAATATCCGGTTTGCGAAAATCCCAATCCAGGACTTTATCCCATTTCTTTTTCCACTGAAAGGATTCGGCTTGTTCTGCCCAGAAGCCTTCGGGGTCTTGTACACTGCGTTGGTAGGCATCCTGGTATGCCTGGAGGGTTTTAACTTGTAGGGTCATATCAGTTCAATTTTTCAGAATTAAATTATACTTAGGTCATTAGACCTAAAGATACAAAATTATAAAATCATCACTTGTACTCATAAAGACAAGGTGATCACAAATTATCCTGAACACTTTTTAGTGCGCTCCACCGATGATTTTTGACCCACGGGGTACGCGGATATTTTCAACTAATTCCTGAACTTCTTTTGGTGGCGCCGGTGTCAATTGCATCACAACTAAAGCCACTATAAAATTAAAGATCATGCCCAGCGTACCAATACCTTCCGGACTTATACCAAACCAGTATTGATCCGGCGTACCTCCTCCGTATTTGAAATAAACGATATAAGCACCGGTGAAAATCAAACCCGTTAACATCCCAGCTACTGCGCCTTCCATATTCATCCGTTTACTAAAAATGCCCAATAAGATTGCCGGAAAGAAAGAAGCTGCAGCTAAACCAAATGCCCAGGCCACCACCTGCGCTACAAAGCCCGGCGGATTAATCCCAAAGTAGCCGGCAATAACTACCGCAAAGGCGATAGCTATCCGGGCCGCGAGTAATTCATGTTTCTCAGAAATATCCGGTTTGAGCCAGTTTTTCAACAAGTCGTGAGAGATAGAAGTAGAAATCACCAACAATAAACCTGCAGCAGTTGACAAAGCAGCAGCCAAGCCCCCGGCGACAACCAAAGCGATCACCCAGCCGGGAAGGTTAGCGATCTCCGGGTTAGCGAGTACTATGATATCCCGATCCACTTCCAGCTCATTTCCTTTCCAGCCTTTCGGCGTAGCCACCGCAGTTACAAAATCCGGATTCGCATCATTATAATACTGTACCACACCATCCCCATTTTTATCATCAAACTTTAGCAGTCCCGTATTTTCCCAGTTGGCAAACCAGGCTGGCAATTCCGTATATGGCTTGTTATTAACGGTCTCCACCAGGTTGGTCCGGGCAAAAGCGGCAATAGCGGGAGCAGTGGTATACAACAAAGCAATAAATAATAGCGCCCAGCCAGCAGATTTACGTGCATCGGCCACTTTAGGGACCGTAAAGAACCGGACAATGACATGAGGCAGACCGGCGGTGCCTAACATCAAAGCGGCAGTTACAAAAAACAGATCCACGGTTCCTTTATGAGAGGTGGTATATTCCTGAAAGCCTAAATCCGTGGACAATTGATCCAGCTTTGCTAACAAATAGGTCCCGTCGCTTAATTTACCTCCTAAACCCATTTGTGGAAGCGGGTTATCCACCATCAATACGGAGATAAAGATAGCAGGCACCAGGTAAGCAAAAATCAACACACAATACTGAGCTACCTGAGTATAGGTGATCCCTTTCATTCCACCCAAAACCGCATAAAAGAAAACGATTCCGACGCCAATGATAACGCCCCAGGTAAAATCAATTTCTAAAAACCGGGAAAAGGCGACTCCTACTCCTTTCATCTGTCCGACTACATAAGTAAAAGAGACAAAGAGTGCACATATCACGGCAACGATCCTGGCAACTTGCGAATAGTAGCGCTCCCCGATAAAATCAGGTACTGTAAATTTTCCAAATTTTCTTAAATAGGGTGCCAGGAGTAACGCCAATAACACATAACCTCCGGTCCAGCCCATTAAGTATTGCGCTCCCTGGTATCCCATAAAAGAGATGAGCCCGGCCATTGAGATAAAAGAGGCCGCCGACATCCAATCTGCTGCCGTTGCCAACCCGTTCACTATCGGGTGTACACCACCACCAGCAACATAAAACTCTGAGGTAGAACCTGCCCGTGACCAAATAGCCACGCCGATATACAACAGGAAAGTCAGGCCAACTATGATAAAAGTCCAAATTTGAACATCCATGATTTTCTAATTAATTATAGACTTGTTCTGGCCTAGCTGATCGAGCGAAATGAGAAAAATTTTATACTGGACAAGGCAAATTTTGCAGGCATAGCCAAAGCTACGGCGAACAAATTTAACGTAGTACAGGATAAAACTTGGTCATTGTAGCCGATTGAGATAGGCCAGAACAAGTCTTATTTTAAATGATGATCTCTTCTAACTCAAGGATCATTTCTACAGTTGGCTTTTGACGACCTCAGTAATTTTTGTGATCGCTTTTTTATTCTTCGTGCACATCATACTCGCGATCCAATTTATTCATCAAGCGAACATAGACGAAGATCAAGATCACAAATACATAAATAGCTCCTTGTTGCGCAAACCAAAAGCCCAATTTAAAGCCACCGATTTGGATCTGATTGAGTGCCTCGTGGAATAAAATGCCACAGCCATAAGAGACAACAAACCAGATACCCAGCAATATCGCCAGGTAACGAAGGTTGGTTTTCCAGTAATCTTTCAGGTTTTTATTTGCCATAATAGTGGGTTTAAATTTTTGACAATGAAGTTGTCTAATGAAATAAGTGCAGGGCTGATGTAA
>CBDUIU010000492.1:0-4201 GCA_965367335.1 uncultured Saprospiraceae bacterium | reverse complement strand
ATGGAAGAGTCTAATAAAACCAGTGGTCGCTATTGGTTAAGTGGTGAATTTTTTGTCGCCTATAAAGGGAAAAGCCGTGCCTATCGCGTTGAAAGCGTTTATCCGGAACACCTTTATGTCGAATTACCTAAAATGATTGAAGGTAGATTTTTGAACGATGCGGATATTAATAATCTCCGAAAGGTTGTTGTTATTGGAAAAGTAGTGAGAGATGAATTTTTCAAACCTGACCAGACAGCCCTGGGTGAGTATATTAATATTAGGGGAACCGAGTTTAAAATTGTTGGGGTGTTTACCGAAGAACGTCGTCGGGAAATGGAACGGGTGTATACGCCCATTACAACGATGCAAAGGCTGGATGGGACCGATCGGGTAAATACCATAGTAGTAGAAATGGGAGATGTGAGTTTTGAACGGTCTGAACAGATTGCTTTAGCAGTCCGACAAAAACTGGCTGGCTTGCATCGGGTAGATCCCACGGATAAGAAGGCAATCGGGATTTGGAATGATATGCAAAATTTTCAGGATGCTAATACGGTCTTAAGTATGATTCGGGTGTTTATATGGTTCGTTGGTATCGGATCTATTATCGCCGGGGTCATTGGGGTGAGTAATATTATGCTCATTGTTGTTAAAGAACGTACCCGGGAGATTGGAATCCGCAAGGCACTTGGTGCTACACCGGGATCGATTGTTTCCCTGATCTTGCAGGAATCCATTTTTTTAACCAGTATTGCCGGCTATGTCGGGATGGTGTCTGGTTTGGCAATTATCTACGCTATCCAACAATTCATGGCAGCTAACGAAATTGACGCGGAGTTTTTTCGAAATCCGGAAGTAGACTTGCCAACCGTTTTTGCCGCTTTAATTGTAGTCGTGCTGAGTGGCGCATTAGCAGGGTTGATACCTGCCATCCAGGCTGTTCGAATCAACCCGGTGGTGGCCATGAAATCCTAGCAGATTGGAACAACATCTCCTTCATTTTAAATTATTCACTCTTTTCATTGACAACGCATGTTTGACCTTGATAAATGGCAGGAAATCTTCAATACCATCCGTAAACATAAACTACGGACCTTTCTGACGGCCCTTGGTGTATTTTGGGGGATCTTCATGCTTGTCTTTTTGATGGGAGCTGGAAAAGGACTGGAAAATGGGGTGACCGGCCTTTTTGGCGGACATGCAAAAAATAGCCTCTATATAGGTCCTCGGTATACGTCCAAGCCATATAAAGGGCTGCAACCCGGTCGACCTTTGCGATTGTACATGAATGATATGAAAGCGATCCGCAATAATTTTGAAGATGAAATAGCCTACATTGCTCCAAGGCTTTGGGCACCGGCTAGTGGTATAAACAGAAATGGGAAAAGTGGTGATTTTGATGTTAGAGGAGATACTCCGGACTTACTGCATATTGATGCATTGGAAATGGAGGAAGGACGATTTCTGAACCAGGTAGATTTAGATAAAAGACGGAAAGTTGCGATAATTGGCACTCGTGTAAAAGAAGTGTTATACAGTGAAGGGGAAGAAGTAATCGGTACATATGTGAAAATTGCTGGGAATAAATACTTAGTAGTAGGTATCATTAAATCCAACCGTAGAGGGAATGATGCGCTGGATGACAATAAAACTATTTTCCTACCCTTAACTACCGTCCAGCAGGTCACCAACCAGCCAAACCGGGTAGGCTGGTTTGTATGTTCCATGCATCCGTCAATAAAGGTGAGCTCGGTTGAGGATAATATCCTTGCTTTATTACGTGAACGGCACATGGTCGCCCCTGACGACCAACAAGCTTTTTGGAATGACAATATTGAGGAAGAATTCAAAGAGATCATGGGCTTGTTTGCCGGGATTCGATTTATGGTTTGGTTTGTTGGGATAGGAAGCTTAATTGCTGGTGTGATTGGTGTTGGCAATATTATGCTCATTGTTGTTAAGGAACGCACAAAAGAAATTGGTATTCGCAAAGCGATGGGAGCTACCCCTGGATCTATTATCAGTATGATCTTAACGGAATCTATCTTCATCACCACTATTGCCGGTTATACTGGTTTAGTGATGAGTACCATGCTTATTTATGTAATGAATATTGCGCTGGGAGAAGGATCGGAGTATTATTCCAATCCTGAAGTTGATTTAGGCTTAGGTTTATTAGCACTTGTCATCTTAGTGATTTTTGGAGCACTGGTTGGAATGATTCCGGCGCTTCAGGCTGCTCGGGTAAATCCGGTAATCGCATTGAAAGACGAATAACTTACCTGCCTGAGGGTTGGTATTAAATAGATAATGATTTAACCTAAAATATTTCTTAGGCTACACGACACTTCTAATTTTAAACATTGAACCAATGAACAAAGGTTGTTTTATTTCATTAGGCGCGTTATTGATTGTACTTACCGCTGCATTGATTTTCTACTTTTCCGAACAATCTGATACAGATATGGAAGGAATGAAAACCGAAAAGCCAAAGGTCGCTGATATTATTAAAAAAACCGTTGCAACCGGTTCGATCAAGCCCCGACAAGAGGTGATGGTGAAGCCGCAGGTATCCGGGGTGGTGGAAGTATTATACGTAGAGGCTGGAGAGATCGTTAAAAAAGGTCAAAAACTGGCAAAGATCAAATTAGTGCCTAGTGAAGTAAATGTCAATAATGCGCGATCAAGTGTTGAATTAGCCAGAATTAGATTGGACGAAGCGAAACGCGAACTGGCCCGGCAAAAGGAAGTTTATGAACGCAAACTAGACCTGGAGTCTGCTCGAGTCAACTATGAAGATGCCAAGCGTGAAGAAGTTCGACAACGCCAACTTTTTGAAGATGGCGTTATTTCCCAACAAACCTATAACGGGTTTAAGGTCACTTTAGACTTGCGTAAAGCTGAATACGAAAATAGCGATATTTCTGCCCGGAACAATCTCAAACAATTTGAGACAAATGTTGATATTCGTCAGCAAGAACTCGATGCTGCAGTTAATAATTTACAACTCCTAAGAGAAGGAGCAACTAGAAACTCAAGTCAGGTATCAAACATTGTAGTTTCAACTATGGAGGGGATGGTCTTGGAAGTGCCAGTCGAGGAAGGCTCCTCCGTAATCGAGCGAAATAATTTTAATGAGGGTACTAGTATTGCAGTTGTAGCAGATATGAATTCTTTGATTTTTGAAGGAAAAGTGGATGAATCAGATGTTGGGAAACTTCGCGAAGGGATGCCTTTGGAACTTACCGTAGGAGCCATCGAGGAAGCCAAATTTGCGGCTACCCTGGAGTATATCTCTCCCAAAGGTGTTACGGAAGAAGGCACGGTTAAATTTACGATTAAGGCAGCAGTAAAACCCACGGAAGATATATTCCTGCGTGCGGGTTATAGTGCCAATGGCGATATCATCTTGGATTCACGTAAAAATGTTGTTACTATCCAGGAACGGGATGTGGTTTATGAAGAAGATTCCACTTTCGTAGAATTGCGTAGTGCAGGAGAAGGCAGCTTTAAAAAAGTACCTGTAAAACTGGGACTGTCTGATGGAATTAATGTCGAAGTACTAAGCGGCTTGGATACAACGAGTGTAGTGAAGGTATTAAAAGGAGGAGGGTAAGGGCTGAGTTGCTAAGTCCATCAATCCATCAACCGTTATATCCGCCTGAAGATGCCTCAATTTGGTTGGGGCATCTTCATTTCCGCTGACGCGAACCGTTCTCATCCCCAAATGATGACCAAATCGAATATCTGTGTGCATATCACCTACCATAGTAGCTTTGCGAAAATCAATGTCAGGGAAGTCGCGTTGCGCCTGATAAGCCATACCTGGTAATGGTTTACGGCAAAAAGGTTCGCTTACATCCAACAATGGGCAAAAATAAATAGCGTTGATTCGGCCACCGACCGCTTGAATTTCTTTGATCATCTGATGATGAACGATTTCCAGCATGTTCTGATCCATAAGTCCTTTTCCAATTCCTTGCTGATTGGTGACAATAAAAATATAATCATATTGATTTGAAAACAATGAAATGGCCGCTAACACCTCAGGACGAAAACTGAATTCAGACCAATAGCGAACATAGTGACCAGGTAGTCTTTCATTAATAACACCATCGCGATCGAGAAAAAGAGCATTCATTGGAAGAGGGTGTCAATTTTTTATAGTAAAGCAATAAGTGTTCGATGAAAACTTTAGACCATTTCATTATCTAAAAAC
>CBDUIU010000491.1:0-4201 GCA_965367335.1 uncultured Saprospiraceae bacterium | reverse complement strand
TTGATCAGATTTTTGTCAAAATTATACGTGATGATGCAGTGCTTCCTCCAGGTACGGATCATTTTTCGGCTGTAAGGAAGCTTTACTTAAATGATAGAATGCTACATAAATGAACAAAGCTGTGAACCCTATAAAAACGCCTAGGTCTAAAAAGCCTGGTAAGGTATATCCGGAAACAAACCCAGCTGCATGATCAGCATGTTCCATGATACCAAAACCATCCGCAGTATGCTCCATATCATGCCCTGCTCCGTGATCTGCTGCGGCTCCATGAAGTCCGTTTACAGCTGCATAAGCACCTGGCTTGATCATCTGAAAGAAATCTAACCAGTGCCCAAAGAAAGTGACAATAGCTACAAACCACAGCGTACCATATTTACGTTTGGTATCATTCCGCATGAGAACCAAAAATGGAATAAGAAAATTGATGACCAGGTTGGCAAAAAACAAAACAGTATAATCATTTCGACGCAAATGGAAATATACGGTCTCCTCTCCGTTATTCGCATACCAGATCAACATGAACTGAGAGAACCACAAATAAGTCCAGAAAATGCTAAAAGCAAAAAGATATTTACCCAAATCATGAATATGCTCATCGGTCACACTTTCAAAATATCCTTTTCCTTTTAAATATAATAACATCATAATTGTCAACGCTATCATTCCTACAAACCAGCTAGCAGTAGAGTACCAGGCAAACATAGTACTATACCAATGAGAATCAATAGACATTACCCACTGCCAGATCATCGCCGCACTTGAGAAGGCTGCAATTGGTAACAAGGTAGCTGCCCATTTTTTATAACTACGGTGGTGACTATAAGCACTATCAAATCCTGCACTATCTTCTGCTACAGAAATACTTCTCATCTTTTTAGCAAATAAATACCAGATACCTACAAAGCCAATTGTGCCTAGTGTATACCACCATTTATTCAGAAAACCTGATTTACCGGCAATGATCCGATCATAGTTAGGATTGGTTGGGTCATCTATGCCTTCAACAGCCCAATGGTACAAATGATGCCAATGAAACCATACACCCAAAATAATGATACATAGAAATACGAGTCCGACGATCAAAAACAAGGAATAAGCTTCCCATACTCTTTTGAAGTTGACATACCATCCAGCCCAGGCTGTGGTGAATGCAGCCAATACAAAAAGTGCTATAAAGGATATCCCGGTAAAGTAGACCGTGTTTAGTAATAAGGTAGACCAAAATCGCATGTGATGCTGATCTGCCTCATCCATAAAAAAGGATAAGATTAAACAAACTAACCCAACCAGGGCGAAACCCAATAAGGTAGATTTTTGTTTTCCTTCGAAAGTAAATTGATTCATCTTTTACTATTGTTTGCATCTGCCAAAAGGCCGATGAAATGTGAGCTTTTGTTTTTCTAAAATTTTGATGGCTAACTATCCCTTAATGCCCTCCTCCATGATTATTATCCTGACTATGATCTCCGGCTGCCTCCTCATGCACATCATTATGAGCTTCTTCCATGGCAGCTGCTTCAGCCAATGGCTCAATGGAAGCCGCTGGAATAGCAATTTTATTTAGGGTATTTAGTTGCTCATTGTACACCAGCTTTTTGTCCTTAGCTTGTAATGCACGAATCCAGTGAATAACCTGCCAACGCTCTTCGTAGGATATTTTATCCGCATACCCACCCATGACATTTAAACCATACATAATTGCATGATAGTATCGACCATTAGAGGCTGCGGAAAATTCTTCGTTCAAAAAGTTGGCTGGCTGAGCAGGATATTTACCACCTTCAGCAGCATCACGAACCAGATATCCATTTCCATCTCCTTTTTCGCCATGGCAAATACCACACATGATATTGTATAGCTCTTTTCCTCTGGCTAACCCATCATCTGTAATTGGAAATGGATTGTTGATGATATCCGCTGATGCCCGGGCACGATCTTCTTCCGTATCGGCATAATAATAAGGTACTGCGCCATTTTTGGGAACTTTGATCTCATTAGTTGAGGTCTTTCCATCCAGGTGGTTCATCACTGCTAATTGAGCTTTTGCTCCATTAGCGTAATAAACCCCGGCATAGCCACGAGGGATCGTCCCATTGACAGGCTTGCGAGGCTGAGCGAACTTGTAGTACTCATTTTCTGAGCCCCAGGTGTTAAAGTAATAATAGTCGTAATAGTTCGCCTCGTATGCGATCGAGTGGCCCATGTCAGGCATATATTCACTACCCGGACTATCAGCATCGGGCTGGGCACAGGATGCTAAAAATAGCAGACCGGCTACCATGATAATTGCGCAATATTTATTCAAATTATTCATATCTCGCGATTTGAAATCTTCTTAGATTATATAGTCTTTGTGTTTACTTCTTCAGCGCCAGTGGACTCAAAAAATGACTTCAGTTTGCTCACTTCATCGTTAGAGTAACCATTGGTGTTAAAGGCAATAACAAATTTATCATCCGTGATCCGATCATCCAAACTAGGATTAGTTACACCAGGACCTAAGCCACACACGGTGTAAAAACTAACCACCATTCCGATCGAAGCAAACAATACCGTCAACTCAAATGTAATCGGAATAAAAGCAGGTACAGACCAGTAAGGCTTTCCACCAAATATGATTGGCCAATCACGAGTGAAAATCCAAGACATACCACCAAAAGCAGTCAATGTTCCCAATGCGCCATAAACAAAACCAGCAATATGCAGGCGAGACTCTGCCAGGCCGAGCAATGGGTCCAGACCGTGAACCGGAAACGGTGAAAAAACATCCATAATTTCCAAGTGCTGTGAATTGGCTTCTGCTACTGCTTTTAACAAGACCTCTTCATCATTATAAATACCGTAAAGCACTTCGTTATATCCTTGAGCCATAATAAATTAGCTTGATAAGGTGATTTTTTAATTTGTTTAATGAGTTGTCTTTTCAACTGAATGGTGAGCATGCTGGGCATTCGCTCCAACGTATTGATCACCTCCTGTTTTCAATATATGTTTAACCTCAGCAATCGCAACCACCGGTGCAACCCGTACGAAAAGCAGGTATAGCGTAAAGAACAAACCGATCGTTCCAGCAAAAAGCCCGATTTCTACCCAGGTAGGTGTATAGTAAGACCAACTTGAAGGGATATAGTCTCTTGCCAAAGTTGTGGCAATGATCACAAAGCGCTCAAACCACATCCCAATATTGATGAGAATAGACATGAAAAAGGTCAACCAAACATTACGACGCCATTTTTTCACCCAGAAAAACTGAGGAGAAACTACGTTACAGAACATCATACCAAAGTATGCCCACCAATAAGGGCCTAAAGCGCGATTGTAAAATGCAAATTGCTCGTAAACATAACCCGAATACCAAGCTACAAAAAGCTCCGTCAGGTATGCTACCCCTACGATCGAACCTGTACAAACAATTACTTTGTTCATCGATTCGATGTGGTTGATCGTAATATAATCTTGTAAACCTAATGCCTTACGCGTTATGATCATTAAGGTCAATACCATTGCAAAACCAGAGAAAATCGCTCCGGCAACGAAGTACGGAGGAAAGATCGTCGTGTGCCATCCCGGAATTACAGAAGTGGCGAAGTCAAAACTTACAATGGTGTGAACTGAAAGTACAAGTGGTGTCGCTAAGCCTGCTAAGACTAGAGACAAAGACTCCCAACGTTGCCAATGCTTGGCAGACCCCGTCCAACCAAAAGAAAGGAAGTTGTAAATCTTACGACGCAGTCCAGTGGCACGGTCTCTTACGGTAGCAAAATCAGGTACTAAGCCCGTGTACCAGAATAATAAGGATACGGTGAAGTAAGTTGAAATCGCAAATACATCCCAAAGTAGAGGGGAGTTAAAATTCACCCACAATGGTCCGCGCGTATTTGGGTAAGGGAAAATGAAAAAAGCTAACCATACACGGCCCATGTGAATGACCGGGAAAAGCCCCGCACACATTACCGCAAAAATAGTCATCGCCTCCGCAGCCCGGTTAACACCGGTACGCCATTTCTGACGGAATAACAATAGAATCGCGGAGATCAACGTTCCTGCGTGACCGATACCAATCCACCAAACAAAGTTGGTGATATCCCAACCCCAACCAATGGTTCGGTTCAAGTCCCAGCTACCAATTCCAAACCAGATGGTCCAAAATATAGTTACCAGACCAAGGCACAGAACAGATACGGAAATCAAAAAGGCA
>CBDUIU010000490.1:0-4203 GCA_965367335.1 uncultured Saprospiraceae bacterium | reverse complement strand
CGTCACCTAAAGAAACGTTCTTAACATTCTTTTAATAATGTACCACCCTGAACTCCTTATCTTTAAATGAGTATGTAGCACTCATGCTAACTTATTTTCTCCTGCTAAGCGTCCTTTCCAATACATCGCCAAACCAAACCCGGATATCAAATGCCAGATGCCCCACCAGGCAGCGATCAGCGCCATACCGCCCAGCCCCCCGAAAAAGTTAAAAATGAGAATGAGTGCCAGCCCGGTATTTTGTATACCAGTTTCAATGGAGATCGCACGGGCATCATAGTTTGGTAATCCATTTAATCGAGCGAAAGCATAGCCCATTGCGAGTGCAAGACCATTGTGAATAATGACGATCCAGAAGACAATTCCCAGGTAGCTGACGATGTTCTCATAATTTCCCAGGATTGCAAAGAAAACAAAGCTGAAAAAGATGAGCAGTGAGAACCATCTTACTGGTTTACTGATCTTTGCGGTGAGTCTGGGCAGACGATGATTGAGCCACATCCCAATTGATAACGGGATAACAATCAGGGTGAAAATAGTCCACACCATGTCTGCAAAAGGAACAGATATATCCTGCTTCAGTTCATCCAATCCTGGTACAAAACCCGACCAAAACCAAAAGGCAAAAGGTGTAATGACACTAGCTCCTAAGGTGACGATCGAGGTCATCATTACGGAAAGTGCTGCATTGGCCCGGGCAAGGTGAACCATAAAGTTAGAAGTGTTTCCTCCCGGACAAACACCTACCAGTACCATTCCTACCGCAAGACTAGCCGGAGGTGAAAAAATGTAGATCATCAATAAGGTCAGCAGAGGAAGTAATATTAACTGAGAAGTCAAACCAACGATGGGCGCTTTGGGTTTATCAAAGATGCGTTTAAAATCAGTGGTATGAATATCTAGTGCAACGCCAAACATTAGAATTGCCAGGCAGATGTTTAGCAGTAAAAGTTGATCCGGATTAAAGTTGATCTTGATCGCATCGATGTTTTCCATTGGCGAAAAATACAAAAATCCTGGGGATCCTTTGGTGTGTATACTAGCTGAGGATCAGATTCTAGCCGGGTGATCGTAGTTCCGCCATTGAGTAGGGCGTTAGATCTCAAAATATTTCATATATTTGTTTGGTTCCATCATCCCAATCATCTTGACTTATGGCAAAAACGTATAAATGGGGCATTATTGGTCTTGGTAAAATTGCACATAAATTTGCTGAGGACTTAAATGTAGCTAAACGCTCTAAGCTTTGGGCAGTTGCCTCCCGTTCGAAAGAACGCGCTACTGCCTTCGCTAATACCTATCAAGCACCTAATGCTTATGGTAGTTATCAGGAAATCCTGCAGTGTTCCCAACTAGACGCCATATATATAGCGACTCCGCATATCAGTCATTGTTTGAATACATTAATGTGTCTTGAACACCAAATTCCTGTCCTCTGTGAGAAACCATTTGCAATGAATGCGAATGAAGTAAGACGAATGATCTCTCTGGCGAAATTTCAAAATACTTTTTTGATGGAGGCATTGTGGACGCGTTTTCTTCCGACAACGCTCAAGGTGATGGACCTTATTAACAAAGGAACTATTGGCAAGGTCATGAGCCTGCAAGCAGATTTTGGATTCAATGCAACCTTTAACCCGGATAGCCGTTTGTTTAATCAAAATTTGGGTGGAGGGGCATTATTAGATGTAGGGATATACCCGGTTTTTCTTTCTCTATTATTATTTGGAAAACCTGACCACATTAGTGCTACTGCTCATATCGGCCCCACTAATGTAGATGAGTCACTAGGTATATTATTTAAATACCAGGAAAAACAAATGGCTGTATTACAAGCGAGTATTATTACAAAAACGGCCACGGAAGCGGTAATCTGCGGTGAAAAAGGGATCATTCGTATCAATTCTCGTTGGCATGAGCCTACTAGTTTGAGCCTGGAATTACACGGAAAACCTGCCAAAGATTTTTTCTTTGATTACACGAGCAATGGCTATCATTATGAAATTGAAGAAGTGGTCAAATGTCTTGATAAAGGGCAAAAGGAGAGCAAATTGATGCCATTGGACTTTAGTCTTGATCTAATTGAATTGCTAGACGCCATTCGGATAAAAGCGGGAATTTTTTATCCTCAACATGACCAATTTGACGAGCCAGTCAATGTTAGGTCAGATGATCGTTTTTCAATGAATTGATAATATCTGCTATTTTTTCGACTTACTTTTGGTTATAAAATAAAATAATGAGGCATTTTTATCAAAAACTTGCAAAAGTAATTTCCTTTCAATACATTTGTTTTCGAATACATATTTTATTTGTATAATGTAAGAGTAAATCTAAGCCCTACTACTGTATTTCCAACTAATATAATTTATTGTTAGTGTAAAAATCACTAGCGCTATGTTTACTCTCTCTTAATCTAATGGATTAAGACTCAATTTGAAACGGATAATGACTTCCTTATATCAGGCAGGTATAGTGATTTTTTGAATTCTTTAGCTGGGGTTCATAAGTCTAATACCTGCTTTTTTTTTATCCCATCGTGAAATTCCTTCAGATCCGCTTTATCCCACCAGGCTTGATCTTATATACTACCTCTCCCCTGCCTTTTTAATTATCATATCTATATAAACAAAGTAATTAGTTCATGCGCGCAAGTTCGGAAAGCATTTTGAAAATGCCTTTTAACTTCAATGGTATGGCTAAACCCTAAGTAATTATAAGCTTGTACAAAATATTTCCATTTTGGCACATATTTTGAAAACTAATATATATAACAAGTTATAATCTATCCGAAACCCATTAACCGATCAACAAGCATTTATGAACGTATTCTCGGTCGTCCCAAAAACAGTTTTTCAAAAGCGCTGGTTGTTACTTTGTTGCTGGCTTATCGCAGGAAGTTCTCTATTATCTGCACAAGATCAATCCGATGCTCAATCGCTACAGCAAGACATCAATCAGATTGAAAAGCTTAGTGGCAAGACGCCCTGGCAGTGGGCTACCAAATTAAGTTACCAATGGTATGGCTCCGGGTCATCCCAAAACCGATCTTCTAAAACGGTAACTACTTCCCCTACTCTCTTTTCTTCTGCAAATGCGATCACCTCCGAATACCAATTAAAAAACAATCAACTCACATTAATGGCAGATTTTGGGCGGATGATGCACGCTCAAATCCATACGGAAGATGATGTCTTCTCCGGACGCATGGAACCTGCAGGTTTCGACACGCTCACCACTTACTCTTATGCTGGCTTAACTGAAAATGCCGTATTTAATTGCAAATGGTCGGTTGCCGGAAAAACATTTTTTGGCAAACTTAATTCTACTAATGAATTAGTAGCCTGGATGAACAATTGTGAGCCGATCGGACAATGGACATTAAACTCCCTCAATCAACAGGTAGAAGGTTCCATAAGAGAAATAGATTGTGGTACCCTGGAAATTAATTGCAGATCAACCCAGGAAAAACGAAAAATTGATCCGGTAGTTCAATACCCCCCAAAAGGAACTATTCTTCATTTAAAACAGGGCACGCAATTCCTCAGTTTTCAAGAACCAGGAGCGGAAATTAGTGAATCCCTGGTATTGGATAAACCAGCAGAAGAATCCCCCGAATCAGCAGAAAAATTAGACTTCAATAACCCAATTACAACTTTTGTACAGCCGAAATCAAGCAATGCATATCTTTATATTCAGGGCTTAGCAGAAATGCCCGGCCATCAGCTCAGTGTCTTTAATCGCTGGGGAAGAGAAATTTATCATTCGATCAAATATGAAAATAATTGGAACGGTGAAGGCCAGCAAGGCTCCGTGCCGGAGGGAATCTATTATTATGTGTTGAACAACGGAGATGGAGAAACCTATACCGGTTGCTTTAATATCCGTCCCTAAACAGACTTACTAAACAGGAGAAATTCTTTAAAACATTACATACTATGAGACGCTACGGAGAGACATCTCCAAGCACAACAGCAGCCTTTATCGGCTGCTGTTTTTTTATTTCAAAGACACCGGATTAATGTTAATTGTAAAATAAAAACCCCGGCCGTTGGCCAGGGTTTTCATTTTCTTAAAATTCAGAAAGCGATAAAAATCATCTTTCAGGCTAGAAAATATACCGTAATCCTATACGCATTTGCCAGCGGGTGTCCAAACTAAAGTCATTGACATAAGATGAGGTTAATCCTGTATCAAAAGTAT
>CBDUIU010000489.1:0-4206 GCA_965367335.1 uncultured Saprospiraceae bacterium | reverse complement strand
GGCTTCATATGAAAAAGTTTGTTCTGCTTCTAATTTGAATAGATCGCCTTCCAGTCTATTTTGAGGGTCACTAGCAGTGGTCAATTTATCCGGATCTTTATCGCGAAGGATGTAAGTGTTGTCATAATAAAACGGGGTAGGAAGTTGGAAAGCAGTCGAAAAACTTGCCCTGAGCGACATTCCCGGCCAGAGTTTGTACAAGGCAGCTACCTTGGGATTAAAGCTTTCTATATTGGAAAAAGTGAATTGGTCATAGCGCAATGCAGTCAACACGTTAAGTCTTTTTAATTTTAAATAGGCTTGCCCGTAGAAACTGATATCTTCGGAACCATCAAAAACAGGTTGGAACGGAAAGTCCTGAGGTGATTCCCGGGATGCATCTAAAAAATCACTTCCAGCAATAGAACGGCGCAGATAGTTAATATTTGCAAAATGCTCTGAATTAAAATAACGTCCACCAAAAACTATATCCAGAAAAGTAAAAGGCCGATAGTTAAACGTTGCTTCGAGATAAACATCGCGGCTGTTTGCTCCACTAAACCGGCTTTGAGAGAAATAGGTGTCAAAAATAGTATCTCTGGTGGTTTTACGCAGATTTGGATCGCTAATATCGTCTAACACAAAGCCCTCTAAAAAACGCCAAAGGGTATTGTTTACATAAGTGTAAGAAGAACGTGAATCCAAAGAATAATTGATAATACCCAAGGAAGCCACCATTCCCCATTTTTCCCAATTTTTATTATAAGAAAAAGTGCCTGTCCAATTATTTTCTCCCACGTAATTTAAGGGATTAGCATAAGATACGGCAACCGGATTCAACCCAATAGCACTGTGATCCCTGCGGTATTGTCGTTCAAAAGAAACTCTAAAAGAACGAAATTTGAGGTTGAAGCCAAATAAACGGCTAAGGTGAGGAAGCGTTCCTATGCTAGGTAATGAATCAGTCCCGGAGTAGTTGGGACTCGCACTATAATTTTCTGCTCCAGCGCTATAAATTTTAGGGTTGTATAAATCTGTACCGATGTATGGTGTGGTGGTCTTCCAGTCATTGAATAAGGTATTACTACCGTAAAAATTAAAATTGAGGATATTATTCCCTCGACCGATTTTTCCACCAAAACCGACATTCACATCCGTGTACCCTAAAGAGCCGGTGCCCAGATCCGCACGAGTATACACAGGCTTTTCCGATTCTTTCAGAATAATATTAATGACTCCAGCGGAAGCGTCAGCCCCATAAGCGGCCGCTGCCGGACCAAAAATTATCTCTATGCGCTCTGCTTGCCGAACAGGTAGTTGGGCGCCAATGGGCATTCCCCCAACCACAGAGGGCCTAACAGGGAACCCATTGATTAGTATTTTGGCATAACTATTCCCAAACAAACCACGCATCAAAAAAGTCTCCCCTTCGATTGCTGATCCCGGCTGTGATACCCGAATACCTGGTACATGCTTGAGAACATCGACCAGCGTAGTATACCGATTATTCAGAATCTCTTCCTGTGTGACAACATACACCGTGAAGGGAATATCCTCAACAGATTCTAGAGATCGACTGGCCGATAAGATTTGTTGCTTACCGAGGTCCGTCTGACTCGGTGCTAGGTGTACTTCGCCCAATAATAGTTGTTGCCAGGATTGAGTGCTGTCTGGTTGGGCTTTCATCTGCAAGCTAATGCAAAAGAACAAAGCCAGTGTTAACCATTGGGACTTGCTTAATTTTATTCGTAAAACTTTCCTCATCAATAGAATTGAATTGGGTTATCTGTCTTTTACTGCAAAATAGGGTATATGTTCAGAACTGAAAATAAAATCCATTTATATTCATAGAGATTCTACCAAATAGGAGGCTTTCTACGTAAAAACGTCGTCTTGATCTAATCAAAGCGACGTTTTTACCTGCTAGTTACAGCGAATCATAATCGATTCAGTGACAATTTACGCTAAACAATTTATGATAGCCATTAGATTTAACGATGTTTTAAAGCGGCTTCCTTGACCGCTTCCGCTACCCGCCAGGCGACACGCTCGTTCAGAGAAGAAGGAATAATATAATCCTTAGTAGGTTGATCTACAAAATCAGCAATTGCAAAAGCACCTGCTAATTTCATAGCTGGACTAATGCGTTTTGCATGGGCATCCAATGCGCCACGAAATATACCGGGAAAACCCAGCACATTATTGATCTGATTGGGTAGGTCACTTCGCCCGGTTCCAACGATTGCTGCTCCACCACGGTAAGCCTCTTCCGGCATGATCTCCGGTGTCGGATTCGCAAGAGCAAAGATGATAGGATCATTCGCCATGGTTTTGATGTCCGCTGCGGTAAGCAGATTACCTTTACTGACACCAATGAAGACATCAGCATCTACTAAAGCATCCTTTAAACTACCTTGCTTGTTGTCTACATTGGTATAAGACAAAATCTCTTGTTTGACGGGGTTCAGGCCTGTTCTTGCTGCGTGAATGATCCCTTTGGTATCACAGACCACAACATCTTTAACAGCGATACACATGTCTGTATTTTCTTGGCCAATGCAACGCAAAAGGCGGGCAATGGCTACTCCGGCTGCTCCGGCACCATTGATTACTACCTTCAAGTCAAATAAATTTTTCTTGACTACATTCGCCGCATTGATCAATCCGGCTAAAACGACGATTGCCGTTCCATGTTGATCATCATGGAAAACTGGAATTCCGATGTTTTGCAGGCGAGACTCAATTTCAAAACTTCTTGGTGCCGAAATATCTTCCAGATTAATACCACCAAAAACGGGCGCAATACAGGTGACAATCCGTACAATCTCGTCTACATCAGTGGTATCCAGGCAAATGGGAAATGCATCAATTCCCGCAAATCGTTTAAATAGCATTGCTTTTCCCTCCATAACCGGAATGGCTGCTTTGGCTCCAATATTTCCCAAGCCTAGTACAGCCGTTCCGTCACTTACGATAGCGACGGTATTGCCTTTTATGGTGTAGTCCCAGACCTTCTCTGGATCAGCTGCAATTGCCCGACAGGGTTCTGCCACTCCGGGAGAATAAACCAGGGATAGTTCTTCTTTGGTGCGTACATCCAATTTAGGTTGAATGCGGATTTTACCCTTTAGTTGACGATGGAGTTCGAGTGATTTTTTATAATAATCCATAATTCATCATGTTTTTGTTGAAAAAAAGCAGGAATAAAGGTAGGGATAAATAGCACAACTGTACCTAAAACAGAAAAGCCCTATCGTAGTAATTTAAAGGATAAGAAATGGAAAAGGTGATGACGGTTACGTCCCGTCATCACCTTTTCTTATTATTTTATGAGCTTCTAACTAGTAGCCTTTTCTATTCCGGCTTTTAAGTCGGAGGTGTTAATCGAATGATGTGTAGTAGTATGCACTGGTTTCCCGTTTCGCAGAATAATTACTTGAGGCGATTGGTGGATTACACCTAGTTCTTCTGCGATAGCGTTAGAAATAGAACGATAGTTGATTAAATCCAGATAGTAAAAGATCATCTCATCTTCCTTAAAATCCCAATGTTCTTCCAGCGCGTATTTTGCACCAACACTAATACCACAACGGGTACTGTGTTTGAACAGAACTACCGGTTTTTCAAATGATTGTTGAATCGCAGTTTGCAATTGTTCCGGTTGAGTCATCTCTAACCAGCCATCTTGTAATGCTGAATTGTTTCTAAATCTATCCAAAAAGCTCATCTAAATCTAAATTTTAGTTGTGATCCCTTTATAACAAATGATATTCCGGCTTTGTTCGGGGATGCTCATGTCCCTATTCTGCAGGCATTAAATAGGTATCCACCTTTACGGTTGCATGTAATGTACGGTGCACCGGACAACGATCGGCAATTTCCATAAGTCGTTGCTTTTGCTCTACGGTCAAGGGGCCTTCCAATTCTATATGGCGTTCAAAATGATCAATTCGATTATTTCCTTTTTCACAATCTTTACAATCTTCGTAATGTTTTTTTGCATGATTGAGGTGAACCGTTACTTCTTCCAAAGGCCATTTTTTGCGATTGGCGTACATCCGCAAAGTCATAGCAGTACAGGCACCCAGGGAAGCAGATAAAAGCTCATAGGGGTCTGGTCCAAAATCGTTTCCTCCAACTTCTTCCGGTTCGTCTGCTAAAAAATGGTGGGGTCCGGCTAGTATTTCAGTGGTGAAGGCGGAATCATCATCCAGCCGTACAACGACT
>CBDUIU010000488.1:0-4213 GCA_965367335.1 uncultured Saprospiraceae bacterium | reverse complement strand
ACTTTACCGAGATGGTAGATTTTAAAGCACTTTCAGCAGAACGTGTAACAGTACGGTTACGGGAAGGAACTCGAATTGTTAAAGAGCATAGCGTCACTACGCCATCTTCTCCCGGTATTTTTCTGCCAGCCATCACCCCTGAGAAATCAGGTGTGTACGTGTTGGATTTTTTGTTAAAAACAGCATCGTTTTCCGATACGATCACGATTTCAGACTTGACCGTTTTTCCCAATGTCGAAGCTGCTCTGGCGGCTCATCCGCCTCAGTCGGAAGGTGACGAAGTTTCTTTTTCCAAAGAACAAGCATGGAAAATTGACTTTGCCATTCAGCAGGTGAAACGACAAGCCATCCGGGAGGTGATTCATACTTCCGGAGAAATTCAACCCGTTAAAGGCGAGGAAAAAGTCATTGCGGCTAAGAGTAGCGGTATTGTTTTTTTTAAGAGTAAAAACTTGCAGGAAGGCAGAGAGGTGCGCGTAGGAGAAAGTTTGTTTAACATCAGCAGTAAAGGTTTATTGCAATCGAATTTGGAAGAAAAATTCCAGGTCGCCAAAGCCCGGCTGGAAAAGTCCAAAGCTGATTTTGCTCGAGCGGAAGATTTAGTGAAAGAACAGATTATCGGGCAGAAAGAATTCGAGCGCAGAAAGATGGATTATAACATTGCTCAAGCGGAGTTTCAAACTTTAACCAGTAGTTATCATGCTGGTGGACAAACCGTAGCAGCAACGATGTCTGGCATTGTGAAAAATGTACTGGTCAGCGATGGACAGTTTGTGGAAGAAGGCACTCCTTTAATTGAGCTCACGAATAATCGTCGCTTGCTGTTACAAGCGGAAGTATCTCAACGCCACCTGCCAAAATTGCGGATGGTGAAAACGGCAAACTTTAAAACGCCTTACCAGGATGAGGTACAATCGATTGCGGATTATAATGGGAAGCTGATTTCCTATGGAAAAGTAATAGAAAGAGGCAGCAGCTTTATTCCGGTTTTGTTTGAACTGGATAACCTGCATGAACTCATTCCTGGTTCTTTTGTCGAATTGTTTTTATTGACTCATCCGATTGAAGAAGCCTTGGTAATTTCCAAGTCTGCCTTGATGCAAGACTATAGTTTGAATTATGTATATGTCCAAACGGGAGGAGAAAGTTTTGAGAAACGGGAAGTAAAATTGGGCGTGGATGATGGTATGCATGTCCAGATCCTGTCGGGGGTGAGCGAGGGAGAGTGGGTCGTCACCCAAGGTGCCTATCAAATCAAAATGGCCTCAATGTCTTCCACTATTCCAGCACACGGACATGAACATTAATAACAAGCTTAAACCTTTCAACAATGATTTTACGAAAAATTAAAATACAGCTCCTGTTGTTGGCGGGATTGGTTTGTGTTCTCACCACCTCAAGTATAGCACAAGCGATACCCATCAGCCTGGAGGAAGCCCTCAGCGTCGCTCGAAAACATTATGCGGGTTTGGAGCGGGATAGGTTAACCGTTGACCAACAAAACAAACTGGCGGAGGCAGGTGTCCCTATGCAGCCAACCCAACTTTTTCTTTCCGGGGAAGAGTTCGGCGTGAATGATCAAACCGGCGTTCACTCTATTAATGTCCAACAAAATTTTTACCTGCCTAAAGTGGCTAAAACCCAACAAGCATATTACAAACAAGGAGCCGCAGTAGCTGAAAAGCAATTGGCCTTAACCGACCACGACTTAAAGCGGCAAGTGGAACATTCCTATTACCAATTACTCTATGCCAAACAGGAACAGGAGTTGGTGGCAGAAAATCTCCTTTTGTACCATAATTTTCTATCGGTGGCTACTACTCAACTCGAAGCTGGAGAGACCGGAAGGATTCCTCAGTTGGCAGCCAGGTCCCGCGTAGGACAAGCTCAGTTGGAACAGGAGCATGCGATGGAAAAATATCAAATCGCATTGACCTTGTTTAATCAATGGTTGCAGTCAGATACGCTCTATGAAGCACAGGGAGAATTAGCGGTTGATGCGTCTTTCTTAGGAGATAGCACCTTGGAAACGAATCCTCATCTGCAGGTGATCGAGGCACAAAGAGAATTGGCTGTTGCGAAAATAGCATCCAACAAAGCTCAACTGCTTCCACAAATCAATTCCGGCTTTAAACTCCAAACTGCTGCGGGAAATTTTCCCTTGTTTGGCTATCAGATCGGCGTCAATGTGCCGCTGTTTAAAAAGGCGTATCAGGGTCGTATTGAAGCTGCCAAAGTTGGCGTCAAAGTCCATGAAGCCAATCTGAAAAACAAAGCACAGGAACTGGAACGAACGATTAGTGAGCTCCGTTTTCGCCTGCAACATCAGGAACACATCCTGGAATACCTTCAGGAAAGTTTGACGCCGATTGTCAACGAGCAGCGGGAAGTCAATCAGAAAGCCTATGCCGAAGGAGAGATAAGTTATCTGGAATACCTGGATGGCCTGGAGCAGGTGGTAAAAGTGAAACAACAGTATTTAACAGCCTTGTACAAATTCAATGTTTTGCGGATAGAATTGGATTATTGGTTAGGGAAATAACCCTTAGAATTTGTATTCAAAAATTAAAAATAATGCTTAATAAAATCATACAGGTTTCCTTAAATAACCGACTCATGGTCTTGGTGATTTTTGCCTTGATCATGATCACCGGCGGGTACATCGCTTCCGAGATGGACGTGGATGTCTTCCCCGATCTGACTGCGCCAACGGTGACCGTACTGACCGAAGCCCATGGCATGGCAACGGAAGAGGTAGAGCGACTCATCAGCTTTCCCCTGGAATCAGCCCTGAACGGCGCACCTAATATTCGACGGATTCGTTCTTCTTCCGCCATGGGGATCTCTATTATCTGGGCGGAATTTGAATGGGGTACCGATATCTATAAAGCCCGTCAAATCGTAGCTGAAAAGATAGCAACCGTAGAGAGTAAATTACCCGAAGGGGTTGAGAATCCACTTCTTGCACCCATCTCTTCCATCATGGGCGAAATCATGTTGTTGAGTTTGAGCTCGGATAGTATAGTGCCAATGGAACTGCGCACGATTGCGGATTGGAATATTCGACCTCAGTTGTTAGCCATTGGTGGCGTCGCGCAAGTCGTGGTGATTGGGGGTGGATACAAACAATATGAGGTTGCAGCGGACCCGGGAAAAATGAAATACTTCGGTGTTTCTTTACAAGAATTAGAACACGCAGCCGCAGCATCCACCCGTAACGGTTCCGGCGGCTTTATCAATGAATATGGCAATCAATACATTATTCAAGGGAAGGGGAGGACGAACGATGTAGAAAAGATCGGACAGACCTTGATTAAAATGGAAGGGAATCAGCCCATCAAAATAGAAGATGTGGCAAAAGTCCAAATCAGTGCTGCGCCTAAAATTGGCGATGCTGCGGTGGCCGGAAAATCATCGGTTATCCTTACGCTGATGAAACAGCCCAATGCCAATACCTTGAAACTGACAGAACGCATTGATGAGGCCATGGTCGAGGTACAAAAACAATTGCCCGGAAGTATAACAGTGAACACTCATATTTTCCGGCAAGCTAGTTTTATTCAGGCTTCTATTGATAACCTGCAAAAGACATTACTGGAAGGAGCTTTGTTCGTTAGTATCATCCTTTTCCTTTTTCTGCTCAATTGGCGAACGACCTTTATTTCCTTGCTTGCGATCCCCGTTTCACTTTTGGTCACCATCATTGTTTTACAACTCTTTGGCTACACCATCAATACGATGAGTCTGGGAGGAATGGCTATTGCTATCGGGGCTTTGGTGGACGATGCAATTATTGATGTGGAAAATATCTTTAAGCGGCTGCGAGAAAATGTTAACAAACCTATTGGGGAAAAACAGTCCGCTTTAAAGATCATTTTTGATGCATCGAGTGAAATAAGAAATTCCATTTTAATTGCTACCCTTATTATCATTACTGCTTTTATTCCGCTGTTCTTTTTGAGCGGCATGGAAGGTCGTTTATTGCAGCCATTAGGGGTGTCTTTTATCGTAGCCATCTTTACTTCTCTTTTTGTAGCAGTCACTTTGACGCCCGTGCTCAGTAGTTATTTATTGATAAATGAGCAACGCCTTCAACGTCAGGCAAAAGGCAGTTGGGTAGAAAGAACCGTTGCCGCTGCCTATCGGAAATTACTGGAAGTGGTATTAGGTATACCTCGCCTGGTGATTTTATCGGGCCTTCTCTTATTTGCGG
>CBDUIU010000487.1:0-4214 GCA_965367335.1 uncultured Saprospiraceae bacterium | reverse complement strand
GTACTGCGAAATTTCTTTGGCGACAACGGCAGTCCGCTCCAGGGTGGTGCCTTCCGGCATATCAATGACTACCTGAAATTCATTCTTATTATCAAAAGGCAACATTTTCACGGCCACCGATTTGTTGAAAAACATGCCAATGGAACCAATGAGTAATAAAAAGGTAAGGCCCAAAAACAACCAGCGGATCAATGGTTTTTCGATCAATGGTTTTTCGATCGCATTGTAAATCCGGTAGATTAAACTGTCTTCCAATGACACTCCTTCTTCCTCTTCCACTCCGCCTTTACTTTTTTCCCGTAAAAAAATATACCCTAAATACGGAGTGATGGTCAAAGCAACAAAGAGCGATAAGATCATGGCGATAGAAGCGCCGATCGGCATGGGCGACATATAAGGTCCCATCAAGCCGGAAACAAAAGCCATCGGTAGCACGGAAGCAATTACCGTGAAGGTAGCCAGGATGGTAGGGTTCCCTACTTCATTGATCGCATAAAGCGCTGCCTGCTTGAAAGGCAGCCGTTTCATTTTAAAATGCCGGTGCATATTTTCTGCAATAATGATGGAGTCATCCACTACGATCCCGGTTACAAACACCAGAGCGAACAGCGTGATCCGGTTCAGGGTGTAATCCATCAGATAGTAAGATAACAATGTCAATGCAAAAGTAATCGGCACGGATAAGAACACGACCAGGCCACCCCGCCAACCCATAGTTAGCATCACGACAAATGTTACTGCGATGATGGCTCCGATCAGGTGAAGGAGCAGCTCGGATACTTTTTGAGAAGCGGTCTCCCCATAGTTGCGGGTCGTTTCAACGTGTACATCATCCGGGATGAGGGTTTTCTGTAGTTTCTCTACTTTGTCCAGGATCTGATCTGCAATATTCATGGCATCCGAGCCTTTGCGTTTGGCGACGGAAATAGTTACAGCGGGATACTCAGATCGATAATCTTCGGTTTTAGCGTTTGCGCTTCCATATCCGAAAGACACGTAATTAGCCGGCAAACCAGGGCCATCTGAGATTTGAGCGATCTGTTTAAGATAAATGGGTTGCTCGCCGGAAACACCCACCACCAGGTTTTCCACATCTTCTACCGTTTGTAAAAAACGCCCGGTACGCACCAGAAACTCCGTATCGTGTTGATCAAAGCTCCCTGAACTCAGTTGGCTGTTATTGGCTTTGATCATTTCCGAAACAGAGAGAAAATCCAAACCACTTTCAGCCATTTTATGTTTATCCAACACTATTCTTACCTGCCTTTCCCGTCCCCCTATCTTTTTGGTAATAGCAACATCTTTGACCTTTTCAATTTCATCGGTCAATTCCTCGGCGATCTGCCCCAGCAGGTAATCATCATAATTTTCGCTCCAAAGTGTAAGGCTCAACATCGGCACATCATCGATTGCCCGGGTTTTCACCAATGGAAAAGTTACCCCTTCCGGCATTTGATCCATATGTTTATTGATCTCATTGTACAATTTGACAAAAGACCGTTCAATGTCTTCTCCTACGTAAAATTGCACGATGACCATCCCCTGCTCTTTCATGGCTGTGGAATATACGTATTCCACTCCTTTGATATTTCCGATCAACTTTTCCAAGGGCTTGATCACCCTGGATTCTACTTCCGTAGGACTGGCTCCGGGATAGCCCACAAAGATATCCGCGATGGGCACATCAATCTGTGGTTCTTCTTCCCGGGGGATTAAAAAGGAACTATAGACACCGACGATCATAAAGATGATCATCAAGAGGATGGTCAGTTTGGAACCAATAAAATTTTTGGCAATTTGCCCTGCTAATCCTTCTTTCATTACTTGGAAATTTTCGCTCCGTTATATAATTTTCCTTCCGCCCCGACGATAATTGTTTCACCCGGAGCCAGGCCTGCTAAGACCTCTACCTGCGTTCCCAGTTGTCTTCCTAAGCGCAACCAGCGCAGCAAAGCCGTGTTTGATTCGCTGACGGTATACACACCGGATAATTGTCCCTGGGTAACCAGGGCTGCGGTGGGAACATAGGTGGTTTGCGCCGGGCCGGCCTCTGCTGCCGGGAATTTAACAGTACTATACATGCCGGACAGTACTTTGCCTTTTAGCGCAGGCAGGTCAATCTTAACAAGATATTGCCCACCTGTATATTTGGCAGAAGTGGCGACCTCGGAAACCTTCCCTTTAAGCGTTTCGCCCAAAGATTTAATCAACACCTCCACTTCCGTATTCAGTTTCACCTTGGCGATATCCGACTCCGACACCCTGGCAACCACCTGTAATTGTCCTGCCGTTTCAATTTCCAACAATGCCATTCCGGGACTGGCAATATCACCCGCGTTCACCAATTTATTGGTAATCACACCAGAGATCGGCGCTTTTATATTAGCATAAGAAAACTGGGCATTCACCTCATTTTTCATTTGCTTTGCAGCCTCTACCCTTGTCTTGGCCAGATTATACTGCATCGTTACATCGTCCAACTCTTTTTGCGTGGCACTTTTTTCCTCAAACAAGTTATGGAAACGTTGAAAGTCTTTTTCTGCATTTGCGAGAGCGACTTCCGCTTGTTGAATGTTAGCATCGACCAGAGCCCGTTTAGCGGACAGATCCGTAGCATTGATCCGAACAAGTTGCTGGCCTTTGCGCACCCGATCTCCCACCTTGGCATTCACCTGCTCCACATAGCCCATCATTCGCGTACTAACGTTGACCGTTTTGGCTGCTTCCACTTTGCCACTGACCGTAAAAAAAGCCGGTCCGCTCTCGGAAGCAATGGTTTGCAATTGCACCTGGATAGGCGGGCGATTATCTACTAAAGGTTCATCCGTAGTTTTTTCCTGACAGGAGGCCAAAGCAAGGGTTAAGAATAATAGCCATCCGGTAATTTTTTTGATCCTCATTTTATTTTGCATTACTATATAATTTAAAATTGGCGTTCAATGACTTCATCAGCTGGCGTACTTGCCAGGTCTAGCAATAGGCTTATGGCTTTCCTAAAAACTGCAATTGAGCAAGGGCCATATTATAGTCAGCGATGGCTGTGTACAGCTCCATTTGTTTTTGCGAATACTGTGTTTCCGCCAGCAGCAGGTCTGTTGTTTTTTCCAATCCCTGGGTAAAACGGTTGGTGCGAATCCGCAGTGCTTCTTTGGATTGCGCCACTGCCAGGCGAGTCAATTCTAAGCGATAGGTAAGATCTTCTAATTGGCGGTTAGCTTGGTTTAATTCCAGCTGAGCTTGAGAAAAGTATTGTCTTTCCTGAATTTTAGATTTTTGCCAAACAGCCTCCAACTCTCTGCGTTTGCCATAGCGTTTAGATCCCTCAAAAATATTCCAGCTCGCTTGCAGACCGATTAAAAAGCCACCCGCATCTGTGAAAGGTGTTTTATCATACAGCTCATAAGATGCAAAAGCATTCAGGCGTGGGTAAAAACTTTTCTCGTTCGCCATGTGTAATTGCGCATAGGCTTCTGTGGCAAAAGACATGGCCCGAAGATCAGCACGGGAAGCTGGTACTTCGATGGCCGGCTGTTCCTCGGAAAGGATAGTCAGCGAATCAAGCGGTTTCAACAATGTGATTTCATTATCATTCATTAACACGGCTAAATAATTAGACGCATTTGCAATATTCGTTTTGGCCTGTTGCAATTGCATAGTCAACTCTGAAATACGAACTTCGATGGCCAGTAAATCGGATCGTTGCAAAAAGCCTTGTTTCAGACTATTTTCTGCCACTCTTCTATTTTCCAAAGCCGTATTCCGAGCCTGCTCAATGACTTCCACCGCGCGGTAAGCTAGTTGCAAGCGAATATACCCTTGCTCCACTGCCAGTTCCAGGTATTCGCGGGTTCTGGCCATTTGCCATTCAGTTGCCTGGATCTTTGCAGCAGCAGCTTTGCGGTAGTATTTAGCGTCCAAATTAAGCAGGGGCTGCTGGACATCTAATTTTGTATAGAAATTGCTGATGACATCCGGATTATTAAGGTAATCGGGATTAAAATCGCTTTGGGTAATGCGTTGTTGGTTGAGCTTAGAACCAAAGGCCATCAAAGGATTATCAGTCCCAATCCCTGTATAGGAAAGCTGAACAGTCGGAAGATAACTGGCTTTAGTTTGATCATAACCCGCCTGGGCAGCCTTGATTTCTTGTTGGGCAATCATCAAAGGATAATTATTATTCTGCACTTTGGTCAGTACCTCCTGTTTGGTAATAG
>CBDUIU010000486.1:0-4220 GCA_965367335.1 uncultured Saprospiraceae bacterium | reverse complement strand
TGAAACTAATACATGCAACTCTAATCCCTGTGGTGAAAACCAGTTTTTAATTTGCTATGAAAAAAAGCAGGATCAATTAGATGTAATTCAATATGCAGGAGCAACGGCCGTAACGAATCTGACTGCTCGCAATCAAATCATTGGGGAGGGAGAATTACAGCAAGGGCAATATTCAAAGCCAATGGATACAGCCTATGTACACGGTGCAGCAATGATGATTTCCAGACAAGCCCTGGAGAACGTTGGAGGAATGCCTGAAGTGTATTTTCTTTATTACGAAGAATTGGATTGGAGCGAGCAAATTAGACGAGCAGGTTATCGGATCCAAGTTGAACCGCGTGCCTTGATCTATCACAAAGAATCTGTATCCACAGGTAAAACCAGCCCCACAAAAACATATTACCTTACACGGAATCGTTTATTATTTATGCGACGAAACCGAAGCAAACTACAAGTAGTTGCCTTTTTTGTCTTCTTTGTCTTAGTAACTTTGCCACGCTGGCTAGTTACCTACACATTCAAAGGAGAATGGAGCCATATCGCTGCCTTCGTTAACGCTTTTAAATGGCACCTTTTATCAAATGACTCTTCCTTTGTGACCGGGCCGGACAAGTGTTCCGACCCGGTTCTATCCCCTGCAAAGTCTAATAATTAGCATATACAATCCCGAGCATGATACCGATTATTACTTCACTAGTCACTTTGTTCTCCCTGATAGTTATTTTCTTCCTGATTCTTCCATTTCTAATGGTGGTTATCTCTCGTTTTAGTGCTGAAAAACTTGTCAGAACTAAAATGAGTGATGCGAAATACAAGGAGTTCGATTATGGTTGTATTATTACGGCTTATAAAAATGCTGAGATCGCCAAGCCGCTTATTCACTCCTTACTCAAACAAAACTTGACTAATTTTCATATTTACTTGGTGGCGGATGAATGTGATATAAGTGAGTTTAACTTCTTGCATGACAAACTTACGGTCTTACGTCCCAACCCTTCGTTACGCCTAAAGGCGAAGTCGATAATCCATGCCATGGAAAACTACGTTCGTCCACATGAATATACCGTGATATTTGATGCCGATAATCTAGCCCATCCTGATTTTTTGTTTGAGACCAACCAATATGCCTTAGCAGGGTATCGTGCTATTCAGGGTCAACGGACTGCAAAAAATCTCGATACCTTATATGCTTGTTTGGATGCCTTGGGAGAGTTTTACAAAAATTATATAGATCGATATGTTCCATACTTAATAGGGTCTTCCTCGGTCATTTCCGGATCAGGAATGGCAGTAGAAACTCAATTGTACAAAGCCTATTTGGATGGACCAGAAATTCAGCGCGGGAAGGAAATGTGGAAAAAGATGCTGCAGGAGGATAAAATATTACAGAATGATCTGTTGAGTAAAAATGAAAAAATTGTCTATGCTTGGGATGCTGTAGTTTATGATGAAAAAGTGACCACAGGAGAACAGGTGGAAACTCAACGTAGCCGTTGGTTATTTTCTTATTTTCAAAATTTACCAAACTCTTCCAGCTTATTGTGGAAAGGATTAAGGAACCTGAGCTGGAATCAGTTATTATTTGGTCTGGTTACCATTTCTCCGCCATTATTTATTTTACTATTTAGTGCATTGATTTTATTTATTTGTGCTATTTTTGTTAGTCTAAAGTTAGCGATCATAATCTTTTTAGGTGTTTCGCTCTTTAGTTTTACTATTCTTTGGACATTATATTTATCAAAGGCTCCAAAAGAAATCTGGTCTGCAATTTGGGCCATTCCGTTTTTTATAGCTAAACAAGCAACTGGCTTATTTAAAATGGGCAACCCAAATAAGAATTTTAAACACACCGAGCACACCCGAAATTTTTCAATCGATGAAATTTTGGATAAGAAATAGTACAACGATATGTGGTGCTCATTCTTGCTTGCTTTCTACACAATCCGCCTAAATTAAAAATCCATGAAGCAGTCCATTAAACACCTGATGCAGGGTGTTCTAGGTACAAACTCTAAACCTTACTTATACCTTTACCATAAATTCTACAAAAGAACCAGATTCCCTTCTGTAGATCACCTCATTGAAACCTTTGCTCAGCAAAAACCTGAAGCTTTCTTCGTCCAGATCGGAGTTAATGATGGTAGTACCGAAGACCCAATCCATCGGCATATTATTTTAGGAAAGTGGGCTGGAATTTTAGTGGAGCCATTAGAGGAAGAGTTCACGAAACTGAAAAAACAGCATAAAAATAACCCAAGGCTTATTTTTGAAAATGTAGCCATTGCCGATAAACGCGGAAAACGACCTTTCTTTTTTATTGATAAATTAAAAAATGACGTGCCTTATTGGGTTTCTAAACTCAGTAGCTTTGATCCGACTATCCCCGCCCAGGTAAAAGAATTATATCCTCATGCAGTGGTCTCTTCTAAGGATATCGACTGTATGACTGTAAATGATCTGTTAGAAAAAAACAAAGTAAATCACGTTGACCTATTGTTAACTGATACAGAAGGCTTTGACTTTGAGATTCTCAAAACTGTCGACTGGTCAAGAATAAACCCAGAGATTGTCGTGTTCGAGCATCGGCATCTGGACCCTTCTGATATGGCGGCAGCCTTAAAAATGCTACAGGATCAAGGATATGCTATTTTCAAAG
Source organism: uncultured Saprospiraceae bacterium (assembly GCA_965367335.1). GTDB lineage: Bacteria > Bacteroidota > Bacteroidia > Chitinophagales > Saprospiraceae > CBDUIU01. The sequence goes on along the minus strand of CBDUIU010000486.1, from coordinate 1,564 downwards.
ATGAGTATGATACGGTAGGTATTAAAAACGAAAAAATCAAGCACTTGTATCAAGATCATTTGGAAAGAGAATGAGGAAGATGTTGTTCTTTTTGGTGTTTCTCAATGTCCTGTTGATTATTGGTGGCTGGGTGGCGATGCAAAAATTAGGTGGCTGGACCTATCTTAAATATAAGATGAATAATCGTGGCTTATCGGCCAGCTACGGACATCGGGTTGACCTTTTTAATCACTTGAAGCTTCCGGACAGCTGTGTTGTTATGCTGGGAAATAGCTTAATAGCACAAGCTGAATGGTCTGAGTTACTTGGTCAAAAAGTCTTTAATCGGGGAATATCAGGTGATGGAACGCAAGGCGTTCTTGACCGATTAGAGGATATTACAGTTGCCAAACCCCGGCAAATCTTTATTATGATCGGTATCAACGATCTGATCTCTCATTCTCCTCCCTATATCTTAAATAATTACCGGCAGCTAATCACAAGAATACAAACCGAAACTCCTCAAACAAAGATTTACATTCAAAGTTTGCTTCCTATTAACAATGAAGTAAGGAATACTGGATTTCAGTCAAAAGCTATCTTTGCGATAAATGAAGGTCTATTAGCTTTGGCGACAGAATACCAAGTACCCTATATCAATTTGCACCCAATACTTTGTGATGAAAAAGGACAATTAAAATCTGCCCTTACGAGTGATGGTATTCATTTGAATGGGGCAGGATATTTGCTTTGGGCTAAGGAATTAAAGAAAATATTGATATAAAGTGAGTGATTGATGCTGAAGGATACAGGCGCTTTTTGGAACACACTATAAAATGAGACACTTTTGATCTTTAACAGTATTCCATTTTTAGTTTTCATTGGCTTGTTTTTGCCTTTGTATTTTACCTTAAAGGGTAGAGTAAGGTTATGGCTATGTCTGATTGCTTCTTACTTTTTCTATGGCTGGTGGGATTGGCGTTTTCTTAGTCTGATTGCCATCTCAACAATGATTGATTATTTCGTGGGACGTCAATTAGAAGTAGAAGAAAATCCGGTGACGCGCAAAAGAATGTTGATTACCAGTATGGTGGTTAACCTGGGTTTCTTGGGGTTTTTCAAATACTTTAATTTTTTTATTGAATCTTTTGGTGAGCTATTTCACATTTCTAATGATCTAAGTTTACATATTATATTACCGGTGGGCATTAGTTTTTATACTTTTCAATCGATGAGTTACACGATTGATGTGTATTACCGCAAAATCAAAGTAGAGCGGGATTTTGTACGGTTTGCCACCTTTATTTCCTTTTTTCCACAGCTGGTTGCCGGTCCAATTGTGCGAGCTAGTGACTTTTTGCCTCAATTCCAAGAGGATAAAAAGTGGGAATGGGATCGGTTTATTGCTGGTACCGGACAGATACTATGGGGTTTTTTCAAGAAGGTAGTCGTTGCTGATTCTCTGGCGCCTTTTGTGGATCAGTGTTTTGCAGCGCCCGAGGGCTTTGGTTCATTGCACTTGATCATAGGAGTAGTTTTTTATTCATTTCAAATATATTGCGACTTTTCCGGCTATTCTGATATT
>CBDUIU010000485.1:0-4221 GCA_965367335.1 uncultured Saprospiraceae bacterium | reverse complement strand
ATACCAATTTTATTTACTCAGCATTCCTTTTGAGTAAACAAAATAATTTGCAAATCCATCCTCTTAATTAATCATGATTCCAATTATTTGGGTCGTCACTATTGTTCGGTGATAATCCTAAAATATCTCCTTTTGTATCAACGCCTAATCCAACAACGGTACGATTGACATAATTAAAGTAACTGGTAACTTGATTGATTTCAAGTATTTCACCATCTGTGAAGCCAACGTTTCTTAATGCCTGGATATCTTTTTCCTGGATATTATAATGTTGCAATGTCAATTGCTTTGCGTGTTGGCAACCCAAGAGATAGGGTTCCTCAAAAAAGGTATCCAATTGATCGTCGATTACTGCCTGTTTGAAATTGGCGGAGGCTTCGTCATTCTTATAAAGTCTTTTAAAGCCGGCAAAATGATGTTCGAAACAATAATCACATTGGTTAAGATAACTTACATAAACGCCAATCGCTTCCAAATACCATTTTGGTAAAGTATTATTTGAATGGTGGAGCACATGCTTATACAGCGTCATATGACCAACTAAGGTATGTGGACGCAAACTGTGAATCAGGAGCACATTGTCAATGTTGTTGTCAGGGCCTTTTACGCGATCATAGATTTTTTTAAGTCTTGCTGTTGCCTGCTCATAATTGATGATTTTTATCCAACTCATGCTTATAGGTTATTTCCGAAAAACATTAGATTTTATGATGTCAAACTTTGCCTTGTCAGTCCATCGATTTCGTAGCATGTAAATGTATTAAAAAAGTATAAGCAACTTACGTTTGTGCTTAAGCAATATTTTTTGAACTAGATAATTGGCAATACCTTAAATATATAACAATAGTATTACTATTTGAATTTTCTCATTCATAATCAGTTATTATTACTCGTAGATAATGCATGCTGCCAGCCTTGCATACAAATTTAAAGTAGCCTTCTGAGACTGCAAATTATGACCAGATCTAATTATTCTTTTTCCCCTCTAATCAACCAATCCAATACAGGTATATGAGAATTGAACCGTTTTCAAAAATATTGTCATTAGGTAATGTTAAACAACCATATACGTATTTAAATATTTAGCAATAAGTTCTGTTTTACAGGCATCCATCCGGTGGCATATTCTTTGAAAATTCTCACCTGTAAGTAATTAAAACCTAATCTGAGAAAGAGTAGAAAAAAGCGTTTGACTACTCCGTTAAAAAAGAAAGAAAGAAAAGGTTTTCACAGTAAGATTTTATCACTTAAAACATATAAAATGTTAAATTTAATTAAAAAGCAAAGGCTGTTCAAGTCTTTGTTCCTATTACTCTTCATTGGTTCTGCGACCTTTCTCTCCGCCCAGGTAGAGCAAACCGCAGAACTGAAAGTTACGATTAACGACATTATTACCTTCACCTTGAATGATGTCAATCCTACCCTGATTTTTGATGAAGCTGATGATTTTGCAAATGGTGTATCTTATACCGCTTCGAATGCAGGAGTAGTCACTGCCTCCGGAACTTTTAGTTTAAGCGTAGAAGCTAAAAAGAAAGACCTTGAGGATTCTGCAGGAAATAAAATTGATGGAGAAAGTATTTCATTGGAAGCTATTGGAGCTGGCCTTGGATCACTTTCAAAGATTGCGATTTCCAATAAGAGCCAGGATCTAATTTCGGGTGCACCAGCCTGCATTGCTAAAACTTTTGATCTTACATACTCTACCGCTGGTAATGATACAGAGTTCATTGGAAAACCCGCTGGAGACTATACCGTTGAATTGACGTTTACCGCTACTCTTGACTAATGGCTTAGTTTAACATTTCATATTATTTCAATAAATAATTTCAATAAATTATGTGTTCCAAAACAAACTATTTAGGATTAATATTATTTTTATTAATCGGTATGACTACAAATATAAACGCTCAAGGCGTTTCAGTTGATAACGGTCGACTATTTTTCAATAGCGCTCCAGGAGAAACGGAGAGTAGAGAAATTACGCTTACTAATCCTACCGATAAACCTGTATTATTACAAATGTCATTTAAGGACTGGAATCGTGATACTTTTGGTGTAAAGCAATATGCAGAACCAGGGCAAATGAAGCACTCTTGTGCCGAATGGGCAAGTGTTGATCAAATGTCTATTGAATTAGCTCCAAGGAGTGAAAAAGTTCTTAAAGTAGACATGAAACCCCCATCTAATGTTACCAGCAAAAATGGTGTTTATAATACGATGTTGTTTATCAAGCAGATCAAAGATCCATATACACGGGTCGCTTCAGATGGCAACTTAAAATCCAGCATCAATGCTAACTTCCAAATTGGTATCCATCTTTATTATATCCATCCTTCCTTGAAGCAGAAAGAATTGTCTATTCAAGGATTTACGATGGATGCAGACCAAAAAGCCTCTCAGCTTTTATTAAAATTAGAAAATGTAGGTGAGACAGTTGTGGATGGAAATGTCAAACTAGAATTAACCCACAAAGATTCTGGAAAAGAATATCGCTTATTTGATACCCATCCGGTTACTGCTGCTTTTATGCCTTCAGACATCCGCGTTGTTTCATTAGAATTACCTGAAAATATTCCATCGGGTAATTATTCTGCCCTAGCAATCGTAGACATAGGATCAGATCATGAGTTGCAAATGGCCGTTATTGAGATAGAAATACCTAAGTAAATAACGTTACATTTTACCGACTTAACCCAAACTATGAGTTTCCTCTCTTTGAGGAAATTCATAGTTGTTGTTAACTGTCTAACTAATCATCAGCAAGAGGGCTTGTGACAAGATTGCCAAATAAATACCGATGAATTTTAACTATTTAAAATGCACTATGAGTTTCCTTTTTTTCTGGAACTTCATTGTTGTAGTTAGCTGTCAAGCTAATTTATCTGTTTCTATTTGGGAATACCCCCAGGCTATGGTTTTCTCTAAACAACACGATTTTGAGAATGGTGTGAAATCAAATATGACCTTGTGGGTTACATCAAGTAAAGTACGTGGCCGGCGCAGTAAATGGGAATTAACTATCCATGCGGAAGATGATAATTTAGAAAGTGGCGATCATACTATACCAGTATCGGCCATATGGGTAAATGCTATTAATAGCTCGAAAGTTAGAAGTACTGGGAAAAAATACCTTTCCTCACAGTACCAAACAATCGCTTTAAAGAAAAATAATTCGATTAATAATAATAGTGTCTTAGTAGATATTGAGCTAAAAGCCTACGATGGATCTCAGTTCTTGAAGCCGACTGGAGAATACAGTACTTATATATATTTTACGTTAGTATTGGACTGATGATGTATGAAATATTATAAACTATGTTGCATGCTTTTAAGCGCGATGATTTTTTCACAAATCGGAGTTTGCCAAGATGGTTTATTGGAAATAAAATGGGAAGAAGAAGAGGAATTTTTCTTCCCTGGAAAGCTACATCGGGTCACTTGTGCTTATACCAGTAGTGTTGACCAAAAAATAAAATTAATTTTAAAACCTGATCCTATTTTAAAATTATTATCTCCCACCTCTTATAAAATAAGTGCTGAACAAGAAGTAGAAAGTTTATCTACTGCTAAGATTTATCTTCCACAAGTTGACACCAAAGACAAAAGTAATTTAAGCATAGAAGTTATTGTTCAGTCCTTGGAAGATGATCAGAAGGTCTTAGCCAGACAAGTCGTGTCCTATGCAATTAAAGAACGTATTGTCGTAAGAATAGAGGCTTTAAAAACTCAAATCCCAATAAAAGATACAGACTCCCTGGTGACCATTCCCATAAGGATAAAAAACCTGGGTAAAAGTAAACAGGATGTTAAACTTGTATTACAAAAAAAACCCGAGGGATTGAGTATGAACGAAATGCAAAAAAATATACGGATAAAACCTAGCAAAGATACGGTTGTACGATTTGCTGTTGAGCCGGAACGCAATTGGAATAAAGTGCATTCGGCAGCTATGAAGTATGAACTATTTTTAAAAGAAAATAATGAAAAAATTGCTGATTGCAGGGTGTTCGCTTTTCCTATGGGAAAAACAAAAAAATATTTTAACCCAAGGTTGAGAAATAATAATAAACATACTTTAAAACTTGGGCTCCAAAATAGAGGAAAAAACAACAATGCTCTTGATTATTACGGGACTGGAATAACCCCCTTTTTAGAAGGAAATATTAGTTATCAGGCACAATCTTTTTATTATACGCTGGAAAATAAATTTGAACTTGT
>CBDUIU010000484.1:0-4228 GCA_965367335.1 uncultured Saprospiraceae bacterium | reverse complement strand
AATTCCCTAACTCGCTGCCGGAAAAAGACCGGAAGATAAGATGATAGCCGATATTATCATGGCGTGTATGGGAAGGTTGATTTTCATAAAACCAGGATCTTCTACTACTGGAATTCCGTGGATTACCATTGATCGTAATATAGATCGGTTCGACGTGATAATATAGATCGGGCTTTTCGTAACCCGGGGTTCGGTCATAGTTTTCATAGTCCGGCATTCCATATCCCGCGCGAAAAGCCTGCGCTTTGATGGTCACCTGAATGCATCCTATTCCATCCTGACAGCAAGTCTGTATATTTTGCGAACAGGCGGCTTGTTGAGCTACCGCACTGACGTCTTGTTGGCCTTTCACCGGAGATAAAAAAACAATTAGAAGAAATGGGCAAACGATTTTATAATAAAAATGATGTTTCATTCAACTGGATGCTTAAGGTTACAATGTAAAGTGAGTTTATCCTCAACAATCATTTAATAAGGTACTGCCAGGATCTGTGTCAGAGGCGTTTGAGCGCCACTGCGATATACGGCTCGTACCTGGTAATGGTAATTGGTATCCATCTTGACCCGGGAGTCCTCGTATACCCACTGATCGTTACCCGACTGAGATTTGGACTTTTTAACCATATCATACTTTCTGGGGCGTTCCTTCTCTTCGGATCGATAAATAACAAAATGACTGAGGTCCTTCCCATCTGGTTCGTAGTTCCATTGCAGGGCAATTTTTTTGCTTTTGCGATCCACCGCAGCGACCACTTCTAAAATAGCCCGGCGAATACCGTTGTCAATTTTTGTAGCAGTAATGTTACGGGAATAAGTAATCAAACCGGCATCATCCGTAGTTTTGAGTCGGTAGGTATAGCGCTGCCCCCTTTCCACGGTTGTATCCCGATAAGTTTTTACATTAGTATCCATTGGGTAGGTCATTGTTTTAATTGCTTTCCATTCGGTCTGTTCTTCACCAAGTCTTTCTAAGACCATGCTTACTACATCCACACTGGCACTATTCTCCCAGCTAAGTTGAACGGCCTCACTGGATGGGCGCGCACTGATAAAAATGGGCGCTGCCGGAGGTAAAGAATCAGGTCGCATAATAGTGGCGATCTCTGAAAAATCAGATTTGTTTTGCCGAAAATCCAGCGCGCGAATTTTGATAAAGATCTCTTCGGACAAGGTATTCATCGGAACGAGGTAGGAGAAAAAATTGGTCTTTACCGGACGGGGGGTGATTTGTACATATTCTTCCCGACCTTTCCGATTGGCTAAGTAGATACGATAGCCCATGATATCTGGCTCTGTATTCGGGGTCCAGCTCAGCACCATCGTCCCGTCTTCCATCACGGTACCTCGAATACCCGTTGGCGGTGCAGGAGGCGTATCATCATCCATCTGAGCCAGGGCAGCATAAGAAGGTAATTCCCGGCCATATTTGTCAATAGCAACAATCTTATAATAGGCTTTCGGCAAAGGGTTTTCGTCGATAAAATAACGAAGTGTCTTATCAATGTACTTATCTCCGGAAAGCAATTCATAGGTCCCCCCTTCCGAACTACTTCTTCTTAGTTGAAAGCCGAGAATCTCCTTTTCATTTTCTGGCTGTAGTTCCCAGCCAATACCCACTCCTGTTTTTTCATTGTTAGATATTTGATCAATAGCTGGCGGAGACACCTTTGGATTTACCCCCATTCCCTGCACAGGATCTGAAGGTGGGCCAACTTCGTCAAAAATAGTTTTGCCTTTTACCCGATAAATATATACCTGATCATTTATTGCCAATGAATCCATTAGCAACATGCGAGCTTCCCGCTTATTGCCTTTATCCAATCCAACAAATGGAAGGGCATTCACTGCCTCAAAGTTTTGTCCGTCTTCAGACCGCTCTACTTCATAGCTGGAATAAAAATGATCAAACATGGTTTTGTCCCAGGAAAGATAAGCCACCTGGTCGCCGAATTCTACCTGCACTTCCGTTACCTTTGGCAATTGAAAAACCTCATCGGTCCCCAGGTAAAGGAATCCGGTATCAACGGCCATTTCTTTGATCGCTTGAGCCGGATAGATTTTGTACAAATAATACTCTCCTTTGCGAACATCCTGATCTTCAAAATACAAACCCAAGGCTGCCGCTACTTCCAGGGATTGATCCGCTGCGAAGAGCCCAAAGGAATAACGGTTCTGTTGCTCGTCTTTTTTAGCATTGAGGTTTTTACCCCCACCTGTCATTTGAAAAGATTTTCCATAGAGTGCCTGAGCAGCAATTGCTGCATAATCATTTTTTTCCATGAGCGGCCTCCAATCTTCTCCCTCGGTCAAAGGTTTCAAGGGTGTTGTTGTCAGTATCTTCCCTTGCTTTCTTTCTGCTAAGGGAAGTACTTCCTGTCCTCTACGTAAAGTAAATCGTTCCAATACATAACCGACTTTATTGGATTCCCGCCAGGCATACATACTGGTAGGTGCCCAGCGTAGCCGGATGGATTCCCCGAATGATCGACCTGTTATTTTTAAAGCGTGTTCTTCCTTTTTAAGCTCGGATTGAGCAAAAAGGAAGTCAGCTGGCATGGTTAGGACCAGGAAAAACAAAAGCAGGTATTTACAATTTGTATGTTTCATGTTATAAATCTATACTACGGTGTGCTTTAATCAAATCGAATGGTACTTTCCAGATCACCTTCTGCGGGCATGCCCGGTTTTTTGTACCGCAGGTTAAATTGATAGGCTCCTTTGAAGGGAGCGATAAAATCCCAGCCAAAAAATGCCTTGACAGCGGGAGGCATCTCCCGACCAGCATAAGTGGAAGCGATATCCTGACGGAATTGAAAATAATCCCGCAATAAGATATAAGGCATTTTATAGGTCAACCTGGTGGAAGTCGGATGAAACGAAGAGGAGTTATTTTGAACTTCCTGATTCGTGAGTGCTTTGTCGTTAAAAGGATTGGACTGTTGGAGTACAATGGCCTTGGTTGGAATATTACCATAGTTCGCCGGATCTCTCCAGGTTACCGGAAAATTATTGTCAGGAAAATCCTTTGACATATGAGCGTAGATTATATCCTGGTACCAAGCCAGGTTGTTTTGTTTGCCGGTCACCTCAAGCTTAGCTTCCAACTCGAATAGGGGCTCGATAAATTGACCCGCAGGATTAACGTATCCATGCATCTCAAATTTATCCAAAAGCTCTGCTCCGATCCAATCCAATCCAAACTGCTGCATCCACAGTCCTCGCTCCGTTCCATCTTCGTTTATCGTTCCATTGATCATGACATGGGTCTTCCAATGCCTCAACACCTGTAGTGCTGCTATCTTTTCACTGAGCTTACGGAACTGACTGGTCCTGAAATTTAAGGCCAGCATGATTTCTTCACTCAGGTTCTGTGCTTGATTTTCTAAAGCTCTTTGTTTTAACAGTATACTGGCAAAATCTTCATTCGCTCCGGCTGTACTGTTTTCTCCACCCTGATTATATACGAATTTCGTTTCTTTCATACTGACATTTGCGTCAACGGCAGCATCGGAAGAATTTGGAATGGCAACCATCACCAATTGACTAATCGTACTTGCCTTCAGATTTTCAGGGGGAAGGGCAAAGCTAATCCTGTTTTGATTGGCATCATAGGACAAGTCATACTGTTTCAATATCCGACCGTCCTGAATCAATCGCATCCTTTGCACCCACTCTCCGCTGTTCGTGCCATCAAAAAGATAATCTTGCCCCTGGATCAGTTGAACATAACCCTGTGTGCTTTCTTCCGGCAGATAATGGTATTGACTATGGATAGGGTAACTAAAGGCCACATTTTCCATTGGAATATAATTCGGTGCATCACCAGTTTCGAACGTAATTTCTTTGTTCTGGATATAAGGATCACCAAAGGTATCTTCCAAGGTTTTCCAATTTGTATTAAATGTTTTGGTTTCTACTTTTACTTGAATTTTCATTGTAAACTCTGTGTTAGGATCTAAAATATCTGTTGTTTTAAAACCTAAAGTAAAACGGTCCTCAGACCAAACCAATTCACCAGGCACCCGAGCTCCGGTTTTTTTATTAACAAGGGAGAAATGATCCAATAAGGCCCGGTAAGCATGCAGTTTATTTTCTTCATCGTACATGGAAAACTCTTCTTCCATCGCAAAATTAAAAGTGACCTGTGGACGAATGAAAACATCGACCTCTTTGTTTTTATTTTTGTTCGGTGAGGTATCGGCAATAATATCTACCCCCAGGACATCTT
>CBDUIU010000483.1:0-4248 GCA_965367335.1 uncultured Saprospiraceae bacterium | reverse complement strand
GCCGAAATAGGATGTATCTCTGCCTTTGGTAATTGTTCCTGCCAATACTGTACTTGTTCTTCCAGCAGTTCCTGATCTGCCGTATCTATCTTGTTCAAAAGTAACAAAACCGGAATCTTGCTATTCTTGATCTGCTCAAAAAAGCGTTCATCCCTTAAAGCCTGTTCTCCTATTTCCACCATATAGAGCAGGATATCCGCATCTTCAAAAGCCGACTTTACAAAATCCATCATGGCACTTTGTAATTCGTAGGCAGGTTTAATGATGCCCGGGGTATCGGACAAGATCATTTGAAAATCATCTCCATTTACAATTCCAAGGATGCGATGCCGGGTAGTTTGCGCTTTGGAGGTAATAATAGAAAGCTTCTCCCCTACAAAAGCGTTCATAAGGGTTGACTTCCCAACATTGGGATTTCCTATAATATTTACAAAACCGGCTTTATGTTTTTCCATGGTCTAATTGAGCAAGATATTTTTTTGCAGCCGCATTAACTTTCGGCGCCAGATAAAGTACAGCGATCATGTTAGGGATCACCATAAGGGCATAGGACAAATCGATCAGATTTTTAACTAAATCTAGTGATGCCACGGCCGCAAAGACTATCATTATTACAAAGTACACATTATACCACTTCCCTATACGGGCATTCGATAAAAAAGACAAACTTTTAACACCGTAATAGGAATAAGTAAATAGTGTTGACAAGGCAAAAGCTGTCACAATGACCATCAACAATTCATCTCCATAACCAAATAAGGTACGCCTGAATGCTGTTAGGGTCATCACAATGCCACTCCCTTCTTCCAGATAGGCCCCACTAAGGATGATCACCACTGCAGTAAAGGTACATACCATGATAGTATCTATAAAAGGTCCCAAACTGGCCACCAGCCCTTCCCTAATAGGTTCATCATTTTTTGATTGTCCGTGATACATGGGAGCACTACCTAAACCTGCTTCGTTAGAAAACATGGCTCTGCGGATCCCAATGATCACCAAGCCCCAAAAACCTCCGGTTACTATTGTTTTAAAGTTCCAGGCTTCTGTCAGAATCATTTTTAAGGCCGGCCAAACCTGATCCGAATTCATGATCATCACAACAATCACGGCTGCGAGATAGACCAGCACCATAAAAGGCACAATGGCCGAGGCAACCTTGGCAATTTTAGACAATCCCCCAAAGATGACTAAAGACGTAATGACGGCTAAAACAATACCAATGATCAGTTTCCAGTTAAACTCGCTGGTCTGCCAAAGGGTTTCTGTCGGATTTACTCCACTCATAAAGGTTTCCGTAAACTGGTTGGCAGTAAAAACCCCCAAAAAGCCGAATAACCCACAAATACAAAAGAATACAGCCAGTGGCTTTGCCTTTGGACCCATGCCTTGAGTAATGTAGAACATTGGGCCTCCCTGAAGTTTCCCATCCGAGTCTTTTCCGCGGAACATAATAGAAAGGCTACAGGAATAAAACTTTATACACATCCCGATAAGAGCCGTTACCCAGATCCAGAAAACCACACCGGGCCCACCGTCATGAATGGCTATTGCCACCCCTGAAATATTTCCCAGGCCTACAGTTGCTGCTACGGCAGCTGAAAGTGCCTGAAAGGAACTTACGTCTCCCTTGGCATTCTTATCATCGTATTTCCCGGAAGTAATAGCAATAGCATGACCAAAATATCGATACGGCAAAAACCGTGAATAAAACACCAAAAACAAGCCCCCGCCTATCAATAAAATAAACATGGGCCATTCGGTATAGGGAATCAATCCCGAAAGAAAATCATTAAGTGCTTCCATAGAAAAACTGATGCTCCGAAGGTAGGGATTTTTAGTTTTTTAGTAGTTCCAACACCCCAAATAATTCTCCTTTGAAATGTTGATAATGCTAAAAAACCGTTGTATCTTTGCCGTCCATATCGCGGGGTAGAGCAGCACCCTTCGTCTTCGCTCAGGACAGGGTACCGATAAAGTCAGGGTGATAAAACGAAATTAAAGTGCAATTGCACTAAAACATACATCGCGGGGTAGAGCAGCAGGTAGCTCGTCGGGCTCATAACCCGAAGGTCGCTGGTTCGAGTCCAGTCCCCGCTACAAAGAAAGCCATCAACTTTTGTTGATGGCTTTTTCTTTGCGAAAAAGCCAAGCTTGCTTGTGCTATGAAGCAAAGGAAAAGACAATGCCATGCGCAGCGTGGTAGATGGCTTTCTTTGTAAAGCCCAATTCATGGCCGCTTCCGAGTGCCAACGAGGAAGCAATCCAGTCTGGAAAAATTCCTAAACTTATTCAATTACGCATCTGACGGTTTTTTTATTGGAGCGGGCGGAACTCGTTCCTGCCTGTGACAAGAAAAAACGCAACATCGCATAGCGATGAAGGCTTTCTTTGTAAAGCCAATTTCAAGGGAGCTTCCGAGTGCCAACGAGGAAGCAATCCAGTTTCCTTTATTAAGATCAAACCTTTTCCTTTTCCGCATCTGCCGGCTTTCTTAGTAATGGTCAACGCAAATGGCAAGATCATTCAGACATCCGATTATTTTAATGTAAATAGCTGGCCGTGCAAATTGTCGCGGAATAAAAATGATTCCCAAATGATCTAAAAAGAAAAATGACTCCTGTTTGGGGCCATTCTAATTTTAATCAACTAGCTTTAAAGGGACAGAATTCCCGACCTTTAAATCATCGGTGATCTGATATAAAACAAATCATATGGCAGAACAAAAAGACCTAGACTTTACCTATACCACCATTGATGAGATCTTTCGCTTAAGCATGGGCGAAACAGGCGATTACAGTGGTGCAAAATACGATGGAGATTTTTCCATGACATTGGAAGAAGCTCAAAAAGCGAAACATAAATTCATTGCAGATAGCCTTAACATCACCAAAGGAAGTAAAGTGCTTGATATGGCCTGTGGCTGGGCACCATTTACCCGCTATATAACCGATGACAGAGGGGCGGTCAGTATTGGACTAACCCTTTCACAAGGGCAGGCATCTGCCTGCCAAAAGAACGGCTATAATGTACTCGTAAAGGATTGCAGAAACGTAACTCCTGAAGATTTCGGCACTTTTGATGCCATTACCTGTATAGGAGGGCTAGAGCATTTTTGTTCCGTGGAAGCGTGGCGAGCCGGGAATCAAGAAAAGGTTTACAGCGATTTTTTTAAGACACTATACGATCTGTTACCGGTTGGTGGCCGATTTTATATGCAGACCATGGTTTTTAGCAAAAATATGATCCCTTTTGAGGAATTGGATGTGAATGCCCCAAAAGACTCTGCGGCTTATATCATGGCGCTTATGGTAAAGCAATTTCCCGGCTCCTGGTTACCCTATGGTCCCGAAATGGTCATTAAATGCGCAGAACCCGGATTTAAACTTATCTCTAAAAGCAGTGGAAGACTCGACTATATTGAGACCATTGCTCAATGGCGTAAAAAATTTCGAAAATTCAATCTTAAGAAATATTGGTTGTACCTATCCCTTATTCCACGATACTTCACAGACCGGGAATTCCGTCATCTGGTGGCAATCTTTAGAGTAAGCCCTAATAAAGTGTGCTTTGAAAAAGAGATCATGGATCACTACAGATTGGTTTTTGAAAAAGTTTAATATTCTAATAAGAAAACATATACTATGAAAAAAAACAAGCTTAGTTTGGCATTCTGCTTGCTCATAAGTCTTTTTGGATTAGGACTTTCTAGTTGTAAATCAGATAAAGAGAATAAACTGCTCGATCGTATATCAAAACTGGATGCTGAAAATTCCCTTGTAGTACAGATTGCCGAATTAGATATAGATCCAACCCAGCTAGAAGCTTATTCAAAAATGCTGCAAGTAGGGATAAAAACTTCAGTAGAATTAGAACCCGGTGTACTATCACTCTACGCCATGGCAAGTGAAGAGAAACCTCATAAGATTACGGTAGTAGAAATTTATGCGAGTCAGAAAGCCTATGAATCTCATATTTCCTCATCCCATTTTTTAAAATACAAAAACAGCACATTAGCCATGGTAGATTCACTCACCCTAACCAGAACATCCCCCATCATTTTTGCAGCAAAGTCAGAATAATAGCATTTAATTTTTTGTGAAGAGTGACAATAAAGTAAATACAAAAGGTGACCCTTTTTAGGATCACCTTTTATTGTTTATAGATATTTATAATTATCTAAGGGGTCTTTATTTCAGATCAAACCTGTCCAGATTCATTACCTTGTTCCATGCCTTAACAAAGTCG
>CBDUIU010000482.1:0-4253 GCA_965367335.1 uncultured Saprospiraceae bacterium | reverse complement strand
GGATCTTATAGGCCTTTTCCAGGTATGCAATAGACTTTTGCAAATCCCCTTTTTCTTTACCATAATAATGACCGGCTTCCCGATAAGTGATGCCCATATTATTATGACCATTCGCATCATTTGGATCTAAACGTAAAACTTGCTGGTAATACTGTATAGATTTTTCCCATTCTTTTAAATAGTTATGAACGTTGCCTAATTGCAAGTAACTATTTTTGAAATTAGGATGAATTTCCAAAGCTTTATTTAAGTGTGGAATGGCCTGGAGGAACATTTGTCGTTGCTTAGTTTGATCTTTTATTTTTAAGGCTTGAGCAATGAGTTCGCCACCAACCGCATTTTGTAATTTTGCACTCCGCTGCGAGGTCTCAATATCAGTAGTAAACAAGGTGAAGTTATCACTCCAGGCTTGGTTTCGCGTCAGTGTCTTTCCTCCCAGAAGTAAAATTGCTACTGCGGCTACGCTAAGCACGGGAGTGGATAATTGGCCAGGTAAATTAAAATTTTTCAGCTGCCAACGATACAACAAAATCGCTACAGCTAAAGCAAATCCTACAGAGGGCATAAACATAAAACGCTCTGACATATTAGTGCCCACCGGAAATACAATGTTGGAGACGATGGATAAGGTAGCAAAGTAATAGAGAATACAAAAGCTGATAGGATCTTTATTGAAAAAGCCACGAATGGCCCAGGCTAGTAAAGCCAGGTGGATGATTAAGCTTAGTAATACCTGCCAATCCGACCAACTCATCATTTCTATATGTCGAGGATAATAATCATGTGTAAGTGGATGAGGGAAAACAAGTAACTGCAAATATTTCCCGAGGGTGTAAGTGATGGTAGCGCTTTTTTCTCCGGCAGAAAAAGGTACATATTGATTATTCTCGATCTTTAAAAACGGGTTATTCATTAACTCCTGCGACTCCTCGCCAAAAGACCAATTGAGCACGGAGAATCGAATGAATAAAAAGATAACCGTTGCAGCAAGCAAAGGAACGGTATAGCGGGCAATTTTTGCTGTGCTGGCATTGGTGAAAAAATAAAATAATAGTGGAATGACGGCCAGGAAGGTGATGGCATTTTCCTTAGCTAATAAGGCGAGGAAAAACACGATAGCTGCGTATATAAGTTGTTTGTAACTTTTTTCCGCATGCGCTTTTAATAAAAACAGAGCTGCGGCCAGGCTACCCAAGAGGCTTACGATCTCATCCCGGCCCTTGATATTTGCGACTGCCTCGGTATGAAGCGGGTGGGCAAGGAAAATCAAGGCAGTTAGTAATGCAACGACTGGAGCACCACCTTTGGGAAAGACAGAGGGTAAGGTTCTCAATAAGACCCAATATAAGACTAAGCCCGTTAGGCCATACAACAAAGCATTGATCAAATGGCTAAAGCCGGGTCTGCCTTCAAAGATGAATTTGCCTTTGTCATCTTTTTTTACAGCACCACTTGCATCCACAGCTGGTTTTTTTGCCACTTCCCATTCCAAAGCGAACATGATAGGGGTCAGGGGGCGATAGCGTCCCCCGGCTACCAGTTTGTCTTTTCCTTCCGTTTTAAAAAACCCCTTGAAGGTATCATAACGGAGCAAGCCAGGAATACCAGCAATACCTTGGGTAGTATATTCATTTTCTGTGATGACTATGGCGTCGTCCTGAGTATAATCATGTGTAAGCGTGTTGGCATAGAGCAAACAGCCAAAAAGGAAAATAATCCATTGATGCCATTTTTGATTATTCCAAATGCTTAGTGACTTCTTCACGGAAGTAGACGACTTGGGGTGTTGAACAGTAGATTTTGATGCTTTGCGTTTTGCCATATGATAGCGCCGGTTTTTCTTGGCCAAATATATTTAATATACCTACATGTGAAGGGGTGAGTTTCAAAGTACAGCTACCAAAATATTAATTTTTTTGCACATGTAGTTAAAACAATTCGTACACGGTAGTATTTTCTTTTTATTGAGGCAAAAAAATGGATAACCTTTTAGATAAAGGATCAAAGGAATTAAGGGTGAAGAGATGAGCGAGTAGCGATTAACACAGACACAAAACGTCGTTTCTAATCACCAGAAACGACGTTTTGATTTTTTCATGCCAAGAAAAATTTTTACCCCAACGACCCATGCTCTTCTTTATGAGCTTTATATCGGCCTTTGCCAAATTTAGAGCCATTGAATACTTCTGTTTTCCTGCGAGCGACCTGCTCCTCTTCCGGGAGTTGGCTGAAGTCCTGGCATTTGCTTGAACAGCAACCGGTATATTTTTCTGCACAAGCCGGGCATTGGATAAACAAGAGATGACAAGCATCATTAGCACAATTAACGTGGCTGTCGCAAGGTTGACCACATTGATGGCAGCGAGCGATGATGTCAGTGCTGATCCGCTCTCCCATCCGCTCATCAAAAACAAAATTTTTCCCAATAAACTTATTTTCTAAGCCCTTTGCTTCCACCTGGCGCGCATATTCAATGATACCGCCGTCTAACTGAAAGACATTTTTAAACCCTCTATGCTTATAATAGGCGCTAGCTTTTTCGCAACGGATCCCACCGGTACAATACATTACGATGTTCTTGTCTTTTTTATCTTCTAGCATATCCTCAACTAAAGGAAGTGCTTCGCGGAAAGTAGTTACATCCGGAGTAATTGCATTTTCGAAATGACCTACCTCACTTTCATAGTGATTCCGCATATCAATAATGATGGTATCTGGGTCAGCGGCGAGTTTATTGAAGGCTTCGGCGCTAAGGTGAGTACCACGATTAGCGGGGTTAAAGGATTTGTCATCCAGGCCATCTGCTACGATTTTTTCGCGGACTTTTATTTTTAGTTTGTAAAAAGATTTGCCGTCATCTTCAATAGCAATATTGAGCCGCATACCTTCTGTCCAACCCAGGGAATATATTTTTTCCTTAAATAAATCAAAGGTATGCTCTGGAACAGAAATTTGCCCATTCATCCCTTCCTCGGCTACGTAAATTCGTCCAAACACACCAACTTCATCTAATAGTAAGTACAACTGGTTGCGGAATCGCTCAGGTTGTTGAATTTGGTGATAGCGATAAAAGGAAAGCGTAATACGTGCTTCATCACTTTCCAGCATGCGCTGTTTCAGCTCGTCGTTATTAATTTTGTTATACAATTTTGACATAATTACACCCATTTTATTCCAACTGCAAAAATATGGAATTTTTACATTAGACTACGGTGATATTGGTCATGTATTACTTATCGTTTTAGTATTCGGCCACTTTGCGTCTGGTTGATATTGTTTATGCGATAAAAATAAAGGCCGCCGGGCAATTGTTCTAACGAAATTTCTTCTAACTCATAACCGCTCAATTCCAGAGAACGACTAAAGATCAAACGTCCATCTGCAGCATAAAAATCCAGCTGAGTATTACCCTTCCAACCTAAGAACTCCAGATATAAACGATTGTCGGTAGGGTTAGGAAACACGCGAAGATTTTTTCCATTCGCAGTATTATCTGTACTGGTAACCGTGCGCCTAAGAGATTCCTGTACGGCTTGTATCGCTTGAATGCGACCAAAACCATAGGTGTTATTGGGCGTATTACTGCCTGTAAGGTCACCACAATCCTGGTCAATCGTTTTTGGTAAAGCCGTTTGCTCGATAATCTCTTCAATGATTTCTACCTCACCTGCTAGTGCAGGAGCTGCTGAGATGATCAAGGCAACTAAGCCAGCGACATGAGGCCCCGCCATACTGGTTCCGCTATAAGTAGCATAGCCCCCATTCCGAATGCAGGACCGAACCTGACCGCCGGGAGCACTTACGTTGGGCTTCATTCGGTTACTGTTATCTACGACAACTGGTCCACGAGAACTAAAGGAAGAAATGGTATCATTTGGATTTACCGAGCCAATGGACAAACTACCTTCAAACATGGCTGAGGGTGTGGAAACCGTTCCACAACCAGCACGACCGCTATTCCCAGCAGAAACGACGACGACAACACCAGCAGCACGCAGATTATTGATCGCCGTCTCCATCATTGGCCAATTTGTTTCATTACAACCTTCCGACTCCGGACAGCTCCAGGAATTATTAATGACATGAGGAGCTTGGTCAGGATCAGCATTTTCACCATTCAAATCAGTAGGAGCCAGAAACCATTCATAACATTCCAGATAAGTGATTGGGGTGCCATTACCCCTTTCCATATTACGACAAGCAATCCATTTAGCTCCCGGTGCTACACCGATTTGGTTATCGCCATCTTCGCC
>CBDUIU010000481.1:0-4255 GCA_965367335.1 uncultured Saprospiraceae bacterium | reverse complement strand
TCAACCAACAGTCCGGCACTTCCTGCTACCTCCGGCAAAGAGGAAACATTAGACGTAATTACCGGAACACCGCAGTTGAGGGCCTCTAAGACCGGCAAGCCAAATCCTTCAAATAAAGATACATAGGTTAAGGCAAAGGCCGCTCCCAAAAGATCAGGCAACTCTTCATCAGGTATATACCCAAGGAATTTAATGTCATGCTGGAATTGCGCTGCATCATAAGCAGACTTAATCGGGCCACTTTTCCAGGCAAATCGACCGCCGATCAACAATTGATGAGGCGCGGAAGTTCGCTGTTTGAAATCATCAAATGCCTGGATCAGGCGATCTATATTTTTACGGGGTTGCAGTGCACCTACATAGAAAAAATACGGTTGGCCTTCGCTATACTGCTGACGAACTTTGCCAATGGCTTCTTTATTGATCGGCACAAAACGATCCCGGCAGCCATTGTACACGACTTCAATCTTATCTTTTCCAACCTGATAATGCGCTAAAATATCTTGCTTGGAAAATTGAGAGACAGTCAAAATGTGATTTGCCCGTTGTAAAAATAAGGGCATAAAGTATTCGTAATATTTTCGTTCAGACCATTTGACTTGCTCCGGAAAATGAACATGGGCTACATCGTGTACCATCAGCAAAGTTGGGGTCTTCGTTCTGAGGCTTAAAAAACCATCCAAGGAAATAAAAACATCTGCCTTTTCTTTTTTCAACACACGAGGAATTGCCCACTCAAACCACAAAAAAAAGAGCAGGGGATGTCTTGCTGGTGGCCCAACCTGTATTCCTTTTACATTTTCACTAAAAATAAAACGATGATCAAATGGCCGGTCAAATAAAAAGATAAATTCGTGCTCCGGATGCATAGCCACGATGCGTCGCAATAACTCATAAGTCACCCAACCGATGCCTTCTAATTTTCCCTGCAATAAAAAACGGGTGTTAACCGCTATTCTCATGTTATTCCGTACTTTTGGCCAAAGATAATAAAGAAGCGTAAATAAAGCCTGTAGTAAGAATTCAACCTGACATGAAGGAGTATATTAAATATTGGATAAAAAAACTACCAATTGCGATTACAAAAAATCAGCAGTATGATCAACAGACGCTGCGTGTCATGAAACGACATCTGAGGCCCAATTCTAACTGTGTGGATGTCGGCTGTCATAAAGGAGAAATGCTGGAAGTGATCAATAAGTTAGCCCCTCAGGGTCAACATTTTGGCTTTGAGCCACTCCCGCATCTGTTCAAGGCACTACCAGGTTTGTTTCCCGACAACTGCCATTTCTACGATATTGCTTTGAGTGATGAAAAAGGAGAAAGTACCTTCAACTATGTCATTTCCAACCCGGCATATAGCGGTTTTATCAAGCGAAGTTATGATCGCCCGAATGAGGAAGATACGACCATTACAGTTCAAAGAGAATTATTGGATGTTGTGCTGCCGGATGATCTACCGATCCACCTCATCAAGATCGATGTAGAAGGAGCAGAGCTGCAGGTGTTAAAGGGGGCTGAGCAAACCTTACAACGCTATAAACCCCTTGTCATTTTCGAACATGGCATTGGAGCCTCAGACCTATACGGCACACAGCCGGACGAGGTCTTTGAGTTTTTAGAAACTTGTGGTTTACAAATTTATTTGATGAAAGATTGGTTGAAAGGAAAGGCGGGTTTAACTAAAAAGGAATTCAGAACACAGTATGAAAAGCAGCTAAACTATTATTTCATGGCGATTTAATACGCATAGCAATCAAACATCCGATTCTTGCGGATAAACTTTTCCGGACACTCTTTTATTGGGCAACAAACTTTTATAAGTATTCAGTAAATCCCTGGTTACGCTGTGGCTATCAAACGACTCCTTCATCAACAGCCTCGCACGTCTGCCCATTCGCCTGATGGCTAAAGGGTTTTTCAAACAATGCTCAATACAAAGCATAAATTCCTCATCAGTATCCGCGATCATCAAATGGTCCAGGTGTTGGCCCTTGATTCCTTCGCAACCGATACTCGTAGTGATCACCACTCTACCCAAAGACATGCTTTCCAATATTTTTGCGCGCATCCCGCTACCCGACAAAATTGGGACGATCATTATGGCATGTTCATTAATAAATTCCGCAGCATCCGGCACCTCGCCTAAAATATGTACTCCTGGAATATCTAAGTCCATGATTTGTGGTGGCGTATTTCTTCCGGCAATGTAAAATTCCAGGTCCGGAAATTTTTCCTTTGTGCCTGGCCAAACTTCACGCAGGAACCATTGCAGGCCATCCTGATTGGGCATCCAATCTAATGAACCTATAAAGCTAAGCGATAATTTTTGATCAAAAGCCTTATAATCCGGAAAATAAGAACGGGTATCCAAGCCAATTGGCGTTACTATGCTTTTACCACGATAGCCCAAACCACGGAAGATATCAAGATCCCGCTGCGACATAGCTACCAGTAAATCGTATTGCTCCAGCTGGGCAACTTCAAAACGACGCAGTTTTCGGGCTGCATTTTTTAAATACCAACGCTTCGCAAAAAAAGAGGTCCGCTCTCCTACCCTTTCCCAAATCTCATGTTCCACATTGTGAGAGCGCATCACTACCACCGCCTGCGAATGCTCGCGAATGGCCGGGATATAAGCAGCCATCACCAAGGTTTCAATTTGTACTACATCATAGTGGTTTTGTTGGAGTAAATCGATGAGTTTAGCCTCGTAATCATCTGATATAAAGCGAGTAACGTGATAAGAATCCGAAGAAAAAAGGTTCAGAAATGCATCTTTCACCTTGAGGTGATTGTTGATTTCTACGGTAAAAATTTCATTGTATGGATTGTGGTCTGCCGGAAGATCTGCCGGATTAAAATAGTGTTTGGAGGTATTGAGGCAAAGTAAGGTAATCTCACAACCCGCTTGTCGGATAGCACGACTCATATGAGCTACCGCCAGTGATTCCCCATCTTTCAAAGGGTAAGGAAACTTCTTACTCAGTTGTAGTATTTTCATAATAAACATCAAGTGGCGAATAACATTTTTCGCCAAAACTATTTTTCATTAATAATTTCTTCCCCTTCCTCTTTCCAGGGAGGTGACACTACGCAGTAAAACGTTAACTCCTCTTGTTCCGTATTTTCTACATACTGTTCTGCATGGGCCGGCACCAAAACAACATCCTGAGCTTTTACCAAGCTGGTTTCCCCATTAACCGTGATCTTTCCTTTTCCTGATAAAAAAATATATAACTCTGCCCCATGTAGTTTATGAGGTAAAGAGCGTTGTTCAGGAGAAAGGCTTGCATGGGCAAGGCTATAAGGGATAGCTAAGGAATCGTTTTCTGGATGGATAACTTCACGCAGGAGGGTATGATCTCCGGCCACGAATGGCGCTATATGTTCTAATGATTTTAATAGCATTGGAATCTCACTGTGATTTCGGCACTCAAAATAAGCAATTTTCCCAGCGGTTTACTTACTTTTACGCGCCTAAGTTGGGTTTAGGCAATTAATTTTCGCTTTTAGATAAAAAACTTATAATTAAGTATTTGATAATCAGCCCTTTCTCACAAGTTGTATAAAATAAGCTAAGAAAGTTAATTTTTAACCGAGACTAATTAAGACTAATCCATGATTAAAGCTGTCGATATCCATAAATCCTATGGATCTTTGGAAGTGCTAAAAGGAGTGAATCTGGAAGTAAAAACCGGAGAGATTGTTTCCATCGTTGGAAAATCCGGGGCCGGGAAGAGTACCCTGTTACATATTCTTGGGACCTTAGATAGTCCGACTAGTGGTGAAGTGACCATCGATGGAAAAAACACCTCACACCTATCAGAAAAACTGTTGGCCGCTTTTCGTAATCAACATATTGGCTTTGTCTTCCAATTTCATCATTTACTGCCTGAATTCACTGCGGTGGAAAATGTTTGTATTCCGGCGTTCATCCAAAAACAGCCTGAAAAACAGGCCAGGCTTCGCGCAGTAGAACTTTTGGAATACCTTGGTTTAGGAGAACGATTGGACCACAAGCCCTCGCAATTATCCGGCGGGGAGCAACAGCGGGTAGCCATCGCACGGGCATTGATTAACCGGCCGACTATTGTCTTTGCGGATGAGCCAACGGGTAATCTCGACTCAGCAAATGGTGAAGAAGTGATGAACCTACTAACACAACTTAACGAAACAGGCACAACAATTGTGATGGTAACTCACTCGCCTTCTGATGCTGATCGCTCTCATCGAATCATTCAACTTTTCGATG
>CBDUIU010000480.1:0-4256 GCA_965367335.1 uncultured Saprospiraceae bacterium | reverse complement strand
CCTACCTGTGCCCATCCCAGTCTTACTTTTAAGAAAGACAGTACATCATTGTCCTGTAAAGCAGGAATAGCATCGGAAATGACGAAACTGGTTGACACACTAGGATAGAAATAACTATTGTTATCCTTAGGTAGGGTAGAAGACCAATCGTTACGTGCTGTTAGTGTTAGGTAGGCAAAGCTGCGATATCCTACATTTGCCTGTGCGTAAACTCCCACTAACCGTTGCTCGGTAATGTTTTCTGATGAAATTAAAGAAGAGGCATTTGAAATGTTTTGGAAACCAGGTACACTCAATCCTTGTCCTTGAGTGAATACACGCTTACTATAGCGATCATTGATTTGACTACCTAGTAAGAAGTCCATGTCAAAGTCATCAATGCGATGATTCGCTTGCAACATAAAGTCATTGTTCCACTGTGTATAGTCAATCACGTCTTTATAAATCCGACCGTTGGGGAAGGTACCAATCGTGCCGTTCACCTCTATATAATCACGGTTATCGGTATAGAAATCACCACCGAGTCGATTTATTAAGGTTAGCCAGGGGGTAAGTTTGTAGTCGATACTCAGAGAGGGTAAGAATCGGTTAAGGTTACTTTCCAGGCCATTATTATCTACTAAGAAATAAGGATTATTAAAATTTGTTCGATACAATCGTTGATTTCCTGCCTCCGTCAAGTAGTCCTGATTATTCTCTCCTTTGAGGTTATAGGAAATCGGAGCTGGGTAAACCGTCCACATATAGGATTGGCGGCCATTTCCCTCTGTCACACTTGATAAATCAGTACTGGTAAAATTCACAGAGGTTGTCATGGAGAGTTTATCACTCAGGTGGCCGGTGAATTTGGCTAAAAAGTTATTTCTTTTCAGTTCATTGTTTAAGACGATACCTTCCTGATCCAGGCGTCCGTATGAAAAGAAATAGTTAAACCGTTCACTACCGCCAGATACAGAAAACTTATGTTCCCTGGTTTGTGCAGTTTGAAAGAATTCTTCCGCATTGTTATACCGGGGAGCAAGCGTTCCATTGGGGTCATACTCGCCGGCAGCGTCTACACGTAAGGTGTCCATTAATGGCCCCCAGGAAGTGGATCCTTGTGTGCCACCCGGTAAGCCACTGCGATATTGGCCATTTAGTCCCTGAGCATATTTGTTTTGTAATGCGGGGAGTCTTGCTGTAGATTGTCCATAGTTAAAACCATAGGTGATTTTTGGACGAACAGAAGCTGAACCACTTTTAGTTTTGATGAGAATGACGCCATTTGCTGCGCGCGAGCCGTATAAGGCGGTAGCAGAGGCACCTTTAAGGACAGAGACGGATTCAATGGTATTAGGGTCTAAATCTACCGCTCTGTTTGAAGTTCCACCGTAGAATAACGGAGAATCACCAGTGCCGGTACCATTAGCGCTATTTTGGCCACCACCAAAAGTTTGAGAATTGTCTACGGGAACACCATCAATTACAAACAGCGGTTGGTTCTCACCCAGGAAAGAAGAACTTCCCCGAATGACAATCCGGGAAGAAGCGCCAGCCTGCCCACCAGAGCTGGTAATCTGTACGCCGGAAAATTTACCCGCAAGGGAGTTGACAAGATTAGATTCCTGCGCGTTGACCAGGTCTTCGCCACTGGCGGATTCTACCGAGTATCCCAGTGCTTTTTTCTCCTTTTCGATACCCAGTGCGGTGACGATAGCTACATCTAGTGTAACCCCAGCTTCTAAGGTGATGTCTACAATGTTGGAAGCCCCAAGTTCAACTTCTTTGGTAGTATACCCAGTGTAACTAATGACAAGTACCTGGCTTCCTTCCGGTACTTCAATGCTGTAGTTGCCTTCAAGGTCGGTCACTGCTCCGGTAGTAGTTCCTTGTACCACCACACTGGCGCCGATGAGGGCTTCGCCGGAATCATCAGAAATGTTCCCGGTAATGGTCCGTTGGGCGTAAATAAAGTACACCGACAAAACCATGACTAAAACTAGCGAGAGTCTTTTCATAAAAAATTAAGATTTAAGTGAGTAAATCAATATGCTGCTCCTCTACGGTGAAGTAGATTGAGCTGAGTTTAAAATCAAAGGAAGTTAGTTTGGTGATCTGTGATTTAATTGTTATTAAAACAATTGTATTTTTATGAAATGAAGATGTATAGCTGTTAAGGGAGCAAGTAAAAGTTGTCGTGCCTTTTGCACGACAACGTCAAACTTGGATTAATATGAAAAAACTCTTAGTGCGATGCATAAGCATCCAGGCTCACTACGTTTGCACAGGTCGCAGTGAAGACACTTGATGATCTACCAAGAAATTCTTAAGTTAGTTTAGAGAAGTAGAAAAAGTAAGACACTTGTTAAGTGTATGGTTGTTTGTTTCTACTTTCTTGTAATGATATAGTTAGACATGTTGTGGGATGACAGAATGGAATGAATTTCCATTTGTACGTTTTGTACCTTAACAAAGGTAGCTTGGATAAGAGTGGTAAGTGACTACATTGTTGAGTAGTATTTGAAAAACTACCTAATGGGTAGGTTTTAGATTTTAAATTTAGTTTTCAAAAAAAAAAGAACAATCTAACAAACTTGGAGTTTGTCAAATCGTTCTTCTAAATTACGTTCTTCTAAAGTGAACGTAATCCTAATTCAACTGAGACTAAAGAGAACAAATATTAAATGATATTATCCTTAGAAGCTTTAATTACCGCTTCGTATTTGGAATTTACATGTAGTTTTTTATAAATATTTTTCAAGTGAAAGCGCACGGTGTTCGGACTAACGTAAAGGTTCTCGGCAATAACCTTGTAACTCTTTCCTTTACAAAGCAGTTCCAGTACTTCTTTTTCTCTTCTGGTTAGATCATAGGTCGGGTTCTTAAAGCTATTGAAAGATGCGACCACCCTTCTGGCAATGTAAGAACTCATAGGAGAGCCTCCTTCTACGACTTCTTTTATAGCGCTTAATAATTTTGAGGGAAAAATATTTTTGGTGAGATAACCATAAGCACCAGCTTCTAAAGAACGAAAAATTGATTCGTCATCCTTGTGAACGGTAAGCATAATGATGACCAGGTCGGGGTATTTTTCTTTTAAGATTCGAACGCAATCAATTCCTGACATGTTAGGAAGTTCTACGTCCATCAACATTACGTCCGGTCGAAAATCTTTAACTCCTTCAATGGCGGACTCCGCATCTTCGTAAGTATTAATACAGCGAAATCCTTCGGCCGCATCAATCATTATTTTGTATCCTTCCCGCAAGTCTCGCTTGTCATCAACAATGGCAACAGATATCATAGTGGTAGTATTAGCTGCCAAATGAAAATTAAATTCATTCGACAGTTCAATGTGAAAAATTGAAGAGATGTTGAGCATCCCTTACATGAAATGACCAACTTTTTTTCCAAAGGTTGTCTCTGGAAATGTTAAAGTTAAAACTGATTTAAACACATACCACAAATTAAACTATTGCGCTCGCTTTAAATGTTAAATAGGAACGATGCGCTTATTTTGTCGACAAGCAGCGCTTTTTAATCTACCAACTTTATAGGTAATTCGTTTAAAATTGGTATCGGCGCAACTGTAAAAGTGTCAAGTATAAATTAAAACGAATTAAACACTCGTTTTGTCCACTGGCTAAATGACAATTTGCCGACAAGATGATTGTATTAATAAAAAATGAAAAAAACCAAGGTGCAAAAATTTATCATTCACTACGTTAGTGGACAAGTAATAGTGATGCACGTCCCTTCATTTTTTGGAGAGATAATATCGAAAGTACCATTGATTCGACGAGCCCGTGTCTCCATATTCGTCAAGCCTTCTCCTCGTTCAATTTGATCCAGGTCAAACCCTTGTCCATCATCTTTAATCTCTAATTTTAACTGATTGGTCGTGTAGCTCATTTGTAAAGAGACATGTTGGGCGCTTGAATGCCGAAGACTATTGTGTAGTGCTTCTTTACACATCAACAAAACGTGACGCTTGTATTGCATCGGAAGATTTTTTCGACTCCAGCCAGCTTGAATACCCGTTGAATGAAAAGCGGTATTAGTATGACTAAAAATTTCTTCACCGAAATCTTTTAATTGAAAAAATAAATCCCGGACCGTATCCTGCTCCGGGTTTAGCGCCCATAACATATCTCTCATGGATTCATACAAACTGCCAGAGGTGGTAGAAATTCGATCCAGATAGGTAGCCACCTGTTTGTCGGAAGTGTTCAAATGGGCCCGGGTGAGTTCGCTAAACATAGAGATAATGGATAGCT
>CBDUIU010000479.1:0-4257 GCA_965367335.1 uncultured Saprospiraceae bacterium | reverse complement strand
GCTATGCCTGCAAAATTTGCCTTGTCCAGAATAAAATTTTTCTCATTTCGCTCGACCAGCTAGGCCAGAACAAGTCTAATATTTAAACTCCAAATGCCTGTAGTATTTTCCTCGTTTCTTGCAATTCGGTAAATGCTGCGGATGCTTTTGCTTTGAGTCGTACGGCCACCTGCTGTGCCCGCCATGAGTTATGTTGTTCCAGGTAATTCCAGGCGAATAACCCCAGAGGAGGCAGACTGATTAGGTAAATTATTAAGGCCCAGGTAGGTAACCCAAGCAGAGATAATAGCCAAGCTTGTACTCCGTAGAAAATTGGAAAAGTGAATAGCCCTAACATGATCTTGATGGTTGCAGTATAGCCAATATACAAACCAGCATTTTTTGCTACAAAAGCCGGAATATAAGCCGCCAGAAAATTATTGACCCAGCCATATAAGAAAAATGGGAACCCCAACAACAAACCTAACATTTTGCTTACGGATGTTATTGGGCGTGCGACGGCTTCGTCTGTAAGATGAAACCGCTTAATTCTTTCCTGATAGATGGCCGCCTTCTGGTGAAGTTGGTCAAAATGTAGTGGATCATTTTTTCTAACAATCTTTATTTTATGAAGGGTAGCTTGGGCATGTGCATAGGCTTGCTTAGATGAATAGCTATGGTCAGTCTTTGCTATACGTTCAAGTGTAGCCAGTAGTTGATTTTCTGCTTCATCTTCAGTATCAATGATTAAATCCGAGAAGCTCTCTTCCAGGTCTGTGGTAATCTTTTTAGCAGCTAAAAAACCATCTTTCAAAAAATCATCCTGATAGTCTGAAATTTCTATAGCTTCCCCAACGTGTAACAGTACATTTTCACGAAATTTAAGCGGGTTGCTATAATTAAGTCCAACCGGAACAATTTTTAAACCTAATTGAAAACCATTGTTACTTTCTGCGCTTAAACCAATTCTGGCAGTTCCTGTTTTTAGCTTACCTACACGGCGTACCATGTCACTGCCTCCTTGTGGAGCAATGTACAAACATCCTCCTCCAGATAGGAATTCGTCACAGCGGGCAAAAGCCTGGTCATTTTGGATTCGTTTGCCATTTACGTCCTTTGGTCGTTCAATTGGAATGCAATAGAAAGTATTAAAAAACCAATTGCCAATAGCTGATTTAAAGAGCCCTGCATTTGCGAGAAAATAAGCCCGACGAGGAATTCGAGACGCGACATTCAACGGATCTAACAAAGTGTTGGGGTGATTAGAAACTAGTAAGGTTGGTCCTTGAAAATTTAGCCTTTCCGGATGTAAGATAGTTGTCTCTTTAAAAAAGATAAAAAAGACCAACCGAACCAGACCTTTGAGGGTGGGATAAACAATTTTCTGAAGTATCCTTACGATCACGCTTTGAAGTTTAATAAAAAGTCTTTGATAGTATTTGAAAACGCCACTTCATCATCGCCGTGAAAGGCTACCTCAATGGGCAAAACGAAAATCGGCAATTGATGTTGCAAAATAAACTCTCGGTGGAGTTCCAGGCGCATCGCATCCTTTTCCGTTGTCAAAATTAATTTTTTATCTGATTTAATCAGGTTAAAAGATTTCAGGAGTTGCCCCAAGTCGTAATTATCAAAATAATGATGGTCTTCAAACTCCATCGTACGTACTTGATCTACCTGACTGTGCAAATAATCCAGCAGGTAATCTGTACGAGCGATAGCACAGATCAATAAGACGGTCAGGTCTTCTGTCAATCGAATCCGATAATCCGGACGATAAATATAATAAGGGAATAGATAGCGATAATAAGAAAAAAAGATTTGCTGATTAGGAAAAGGTTTGATCTGGTCAATTAGCCTTTGCCGATCTTCATCCTGCAGTTGTGGCGGACATTTGGAAACAACGAGTAAATCAGCTCTGCGATATGCTGCTCTCCATTCGCGTAAACGGCCGGAAGGAAGTAAAAAGTCCTGCGTAAAAGGACGATGAAATTCAGTTAATAATATATTTAAACCCGGCTGAATAGAACGATGCTGAAAGGCATCATCGAGCAGCAGTACCTGCAGGTCAGGTTTGGTCATCAGCATTTGAGGAATAGCAAAAGCGCGATTCTCTGCTACGGCAACCATGATTTCCGGAAATTTCCGCCGAAATTGCAAAGGCTCATCTCCCGCACTTTCCGCCGAGTGCCCCGCCTGAATTTCCAGATATCCCTTGGTCTTACGTTGGTAGCCACGGCTAAGTGTTCCCACATTGACGTAATCCTTTAGGAGGCGAATCAAAAATTCAATATGCGGGGTTTTACCTGCTCCACCAACCGATAAATTACCTACAGAGATAACTGGTAAATCAAAACTAATTCCTTTTAAGAGCCCTTTCCGATAAAAAAAATCACGTAGACTAACCCCTAAGCCATACAGTAATGACAATGGAAACAACAGCCAACGTAAAAAGCGGTTTTCTATCATAGGGTAAGATTCGGACGAAAATAGTATTTTCTTTTAAAAGAGCCAATGAACATTACGCATAGGATGTATAAATTGTTCGCGCTACTTTTCGCTAATTGCTTTCAGGGGTGTACATTTACCGCATGAAAGCGATGATCCTTGCAGCTGGCCTTGGCACCCGTCTTCGGCCCTTGACCAACGATAAACCTAAAGCATTGGTGGAAATTGATGGAATACCTCTTTTGGAAATCGCCATTCGTCGACTGAAGGTGGTCGGGGTGCAATCCATTATCATTAATGTTCATCATTTTGCGGATAAGATTATTGATTTCCTGCAGGAAAAAAAGAACTTTGGACTCCACATTGAAATTTCGGATGAGCGGGACGCGCTACTTGAAACGGGTGGAGGGCTTAAGAAAGCCCATAAATTTCTTGCAGGAAAGGACTCTTTCTATTTATATAATGCCGACATCGTTTCCTCTTTTGACTTGAAGGCAATGTATGAGGCTCACCTAC
Organism: uncultured Saprospiraceae bacterium; assembly: GCA_965367335.1. GTDB lineage: Bacteria > Bacteroidota > Bacteroidia > Chitinophagales > Saprospiraceae > CBDUIU01. The sequence continues at coordinate 1,314 of CBDUIU010000479.1, read as the reverse complement.
ATCATGATGCGTTGGTTACCCTGGCCGTGAGCCAAAGGAGCAGCAGTCGGTATCTCATCTTTGATGGGAGTGATCATTTATGCGGATGGATGGGTATGAAAAACCATGAATTGAAGTTATCCAGAAAAGTGGAAGGGCAATTGCGGTTTTATGCCTTTAGTGGCATTCATGTCATTCACCCGCGAATCTTCACACAGCTTACAGAACAGGGCAAGTTTTCTATCATCGATAGTTACCGGAGGTTGGCTGCTGAATCCAGGATTCAAGCTTTTCTTCATCCACCTGAAGCTTGTGTTGATGCGGGCAAACCCGAACAATTAGCCAGGGCCGCTGAGCTCTTAAAGCAAGTTGAAATTGATTGAATTTTGTTATCTTCACAACTCCTTATTAGTTTGACAACTTAGTGCTGTTGTAATAAGCTTATAAACAAACAACTATGAAAAAGTTGCCAATTGGTACCTTCATTAATATGGGGACGGTCATCGTGGGTAGCCTGCTCGGTCTGATGCTCCAACATGTTTTTCCGGAAAGTATTGAGCGAATCGTGACCCAAGCCGTCGGGCTTGGCATTTTGATCATTGGTTTGCAGATGAGTCTTAAAGTGCCCGAATCCCTTTTGGTTATTTTCATTTTTAGTTTGATGATCGGTGGGATCATTGGAGAAACAATTGGTGTAAAAACCTTCCTGGACGGTTGTGCCGAAACGATGCGATTAAATTTTCAGATTGGCCAAAAGCGTTTTTCTGAGGCTTTTATTGCTGGTCTGATCTTATTTGCAGCCAGTCCTATTACCATCGTTGGAGCGATTGAGGAGGGATTTCAAAAAAAGCGTGATCTACTGCTGGTAAAGTCTGCACTGGATGGCGTAACGGCGGTGGCCATCGCATCTAGTTCCGGGATTGGAGTGATGGTAGCGGTAATTCCGATGCTAATTGTACAAGGAGGATTGACCTTGTTAGCTCGAGAGGCGGGCCCTTTGTTTAACAAAAATATGTTGGCGCAAATCAGTGGGATTGGTGGTGTACTTTTGATTGCTCTGGCCATTCAGATCTTAAATCTAGCGGAGTTTTATGTCGCCAATTTATTACCAGCTTTGTTTGTCGTGGTCTTATTTACCTGGGGATATAGTCGATTAAAGGTAAGGGTGTAAAACGGTCAAAATGCAGGTAGGTTGGATTATACTAAGGTAAAAGTAAGTTTACTCAATTCTACACCATTTACAATAATAGCCACTTCATGGTCTCCTGGATAATATACCCTTGTTGTAATTGGCCGAAAGCTTTGTTTCTTTTTGATTAGGGTCGTTGATTTTCC
>CBDUIU010000478.1:0-4261 GCA_965367335.1 uncultured Saprospiraceae bacterium | reverse complement strand
CATTTACCCGTACGTATTTCGAAGAATGGACTAAAGTTTTTGATCTTTCTGAATTTGATATCAAACATACCGATCCCGAGCTGTTTAAGGCACATCACACCATGTTATCCGTTCGGCAACTTAGTGTGGCTGTGGATAGTATTGAGCGCAAAATTGAAAAGCGCAAAAAGGATCTCCGGAATTACAGCATGAATTATTTTTACGATCAAAAATCGAAATTAGATAGCGCCCGGCAATTGGTAAGTTTTGAGACAATAGAAGGGCTGGATACCTTAAGTAAAAAGATGAATGTGAATCCAATGGCTAAAAAGCCAAGAGCGGTTTTTAAATCTCGAATTCCAGAACAAATCGATGACCTGGATTTAACTGAGGTAAACCATTTTTACGAAACATTTCCCTTAGAAAAACGAAACGGTTATTTTAATCGTGCCAAATCAAATATTAAAAATATTATTGATCAGTCCGAATCTGCATTGTCAATGATTGCGCGGCAAAAGGAAAAACGCGTCAAGCATATTTTCGAACTCAATATTAAATTTAGCTATGCAGCCATCTGTCTGATTTTCTTATTTATCGGTGCTCCTATGGGGGCGATCGTGAGAAAAGGTGGTTTTGGCTATCCCCTACTCATTGCCATTATCTTTTTTATGCTATACATTGTATTGAATATTCTGTTTAAAAAACTAGCTGAGAGTCTGGTGATCGGCCCAGCCCTGGCTGCCTGGATGCCCTGTTTATTATTAGCACCTCTGGGGGCCTTACTGACCTACAAAGCTATGATGGATAGCAAAATGTTAGATGTGGACAAAATAACGATTTGGTTTCAACGGCGTTTTGGTAAAAAGAAAATAGAAGGAAAAGATATTGTGACTACAGACTGATGAAATTACTACTACAACAACACCGATTTTTCTTTGTGCTTTTCGCTTGTTGGTTATTGCTTGGCGGCATCCTGCTTAGTCAAATCAATACCGGGGATGTACTGATGTGGTTAAATGGCCGGCGTTCTCCATTTTGGGATAAGTACTGTTCATATGGCACACAACTCTCAGAGGAAAAGGCTTATCTTTTGATGATCTTTCTGCTGCTGTTCTATCGAATTCGCGATGCCGGTCTGCTCTTGCTCACCGGCCTGATTGTCCTGATAACCAGTGGTCTGGCAAAGGCTTATTTTCTTCATGACCGCCCTTATGTGTATTTAACCATAGAAGGACTAATGACCCAGGTCAAACCCATCGAAGGGATTAAGTTATTGGTTGGTAAGACCAGTTTTCCCTCAGGACATTCGACCGGCGCTTTTGCCCTCTTTGGTTTATTAACTTTTATACTTCCCCGAAAATTCAGACTAGGTTGGTTTTTCTTCATCTGTGCATTGACAGTCGCCATTTCCCGTATGTATTTAATCCAGCATTTTTTTAAAGATGTGTATGCAGGAAGTATACTAGGTTTGGCTCTGGCTATCGTTATCTATCTGTTGCAATTAAGGATACCTGATGATAAGACCCGTTGGTGGAATCGTTCCATTCTGAAGTTGAGAGAAAACCCGCCGATCATAGCGAAAAAAGACCAATGACAACAAAGAAATAGCCTCCAATAATTCGGTTTATTCCTCAGTCGTGATTTGCCCAATGACGGCCTTTGTGACCTGTATCAGTTGCGCTGGATTCAATTGAATCAACAGTCCTCTTTTTCCTGCATTTACCAGTACAGATTCCAGTTCCATTATTGCTTCATCCGCATAGACCGGATATTCCTTTTTCATGCCGAGTGGAGTGCACCCTCCCCGCACATAGCCCGTCAAACCCAACAGATCTTTCACCGGTACCGTTGTTACTTTTTTATTGCCGCTTAGCTTAGCAATGGCTTTAAAGTGAAGTTGTTGGTCACCGGGAACCATGGCAACGAAAACACCATTTTTGTCTCCTTTTAAAACTAAGGTTTTATAAACGGAATTCACAGGCAAGTCATTCTCCTTGGCAATATCCGCAACGGAGAGCTTGTCTGCATGATAAGTATAAGGAATGACTTCGTACGAAACGCGGTGTTGATCAAGGAGGCGGATAGCATTCGTTTTTTTCATAGGTTTTGCTGGCGTTACAGATCAGGCAAAGGTAGGACGTGAAATTGTGTCTGCAAAGGTTCTATCCAAAAGAAATGAATAAAGTAGAGAAATCCTTTCACCTGACAGCAAAAATTAAGAACGAATTGTATTAGAAATTGGGTTTGGAGAGGATTTATTAAAATGATAAAAACTGTCCTAACATCACGCCTTCATTTTTTCTAAGCCTATCCACTCGTGTTCAATATCTCTCATCAAAAGCGCATTATCAAACTTCACCGAACCCTTCGGGAAAATGGTCCGATCGTCAAAAAAGCTGGATTCAACTTTCTCCACCTTCAGTAACGAAACTTTCCAGCGATGAGCTCTCAGTTCTAATCCTTCAAAACCATTTTGATCGGGCGAGTAACCGATAGCACCTTTTTCAAAAAAATCAGAAACGCAATCTAAATTGTCAAAAACACTGGCTTTATTCCAGGTGCTGGTTTCGCTGGCTTTGATGGCTAAAGAAGTCTGATCATCACTGACAAAACTCACTTCGTAATCGGGTCCATTTTCGCTAACGGTAAATTTTGCCAAATGGTGTATGCCCGGAAAAACCAAGCCCCCGGCCAGCGCATTTAATCGAGAGGAGGTATCCCTTCTTGGGATATATACGCCTTCCTTCACTACCCCATCCTCAGTCCATTCGACGGCAATTCTGTGGGCGCCATTTTCGGAAGAAATACCTATTTTGCGAGGCAACCCCTTGGGCCTGATCTCTTTGAGGCGGATCAGACAAATCCCGGCAATTCCTTTTCCATTGACCAACTTGGGCCGAAACGGCTTGGGTAAATATTGCGCCAGAACCTCCTGCTCTACCTGATAATTGATCAGGATCCTTCTATCGATATTTCCGCGAATGATGGGTAACATATTTATAGGCATTTAGTTAATTCTACGGATAGACCTAAAGAAAGTGTCGAATGCCAGTGGATTTGAATTGTCATGTCTTAGCCTAAAGGAAAATAATTAGTAAAATACGAAAAAGAAAAACATGCTGTTTGTTGCAACTTTCCCTCTTTTTTTAACTCCTTATAACAACGCTTCGCTTCCAAACCCATCTTGCTTATGTTTAAGAATTACTTAAAAATTACTTTTCGCAATCTCCTGAAAAATAAAGTATTCGTCTTGATCAATGTCCTTGGATTGGGTATTGCACTAGTCTGCTGCATTGTTGCTTTTCTCAATTGGGACTATAATAATAAGTTTGATAAATACCATACAGATACGGACCATGTGTACCGTGTTAATTTCGTTCGTATTACCAATGGACGACCGATTAACAATGGGAGCTGCCCATTACCTTTAGGTGCACAGATCAAAACGTCCTTTGCTCAGGTGGATAAAGTGATCCGGTATTATCCCATCGGAGGTAATTTTCGGGTAAATAACGAGGTATTCCAAACTGGTGTGTCGGCGGTAGATCCAGAATTCTTCACAACTTTTAATTTTCCGATGGTTGCAGGAAGCGCAACTAGTTTTAAGGATAAGCAATCTATTGTGATCAGCACAGAACTGAGTGCAAAACATTTCCCAGATCAACAAAATCCAGTAGGTCAGACCTTAACCTATATCAATGGAGATAAACGAATAGAATTTAGAATTACAGGAGTATTTTCAAAACCACCAAAAAATAGTAGCTTTCAGGAAGATGCCTTTTTCCCTTATGATAATACCTTAGACATTCTCGATTGGAATGAAGATGATTGGGCCATGTTCAATACAACTTTTGTCAGCATCAAGGAACCGACTGCTGTAACGAAAGTAGTAGATCAATTACAAGATTATGTGGCCGTTCAAAACAAAGCTAAAGAAGATTACAAAGTAGCCGAGTATTATTTAGATCACTTTATCGGCATGGCCGTGCGATCAGAAAGAGAAGATATATGGAATCATTGGTTACACCAAAGCCTACCGACCTCAGCAGCTATTGCACCTGGAATCATGGCTTTTCTACTCCTGCTAATCGCCTGTTTTAATTTCACTAATACCTCTATTGCCATTGCCAATCAAAGAATTAGAGAAATTGGGATTCGAAAAGTATTCGGAGCAGAGGTAAATCATATTGTGCTGCTGGTTTCACGATCCTACCTGTGGCTAATGGGCATTGCTGCAGTGATTGGGGGTATAATCGCCTACCTGGTCAATAATCTGTGGCTT
>CBDUIU010000477.1:0-4265 GCA_965367335.1 uncultured Saprospiraceae bacterium | reverse complement strand
CAATTCTCTTCTATTCTAAGTGATTTAGACTAAAACATCTCAACCCTAGTCAAACAGAATTTTCTATCGAAGAATATTCACTTGGAACAACAATTGCCTTTTCCAAAACGTAAACCAAATGTCATATTTTGCGAAAATTCGCTAAAAAATACATTTTAGCCTTTCCTATTTGGCCAAATGCACGTATATTGAGCGAAAATTCGCTAATAATTCTACAAAACATAGTGTTATGACTAAGAATCCAGATAAATTAATTTCTGAGGACACGCTGAAAGGCGGGGAATTTCTCATTAAAGACAGTACTCCTGAGGATATCTTCATACCCGAAGAATTTGGGGAAGAAGAAGAAATGATTAAGGATACTTGTAAAGATTTTCTACAAAATCGAATTTTTCCTAATGTTGAAAAAATTGAGAAACAGGAAGATAATATTTCTGTCAAATTGTTAAAAGAATTTGCAGACCTCGGGTTTTGTGGTACACATATGCCAGAACAATATGGCGGTATGGCCATGAATACCAATACGAATACCTTGATTTGTGATACAATGGGGCCTGCAGGTTCATTTAATACAACCTTTGCCGCACATACCGGGATCGGTATGTTACCGATCTTATATTATGGTACGGAGGAACAAAAACAACAGTTCTTACCTCAACTTATTTCAGGTGATTTGAAAGCTGCTTATTGCCTCACTGAGCCGGGTTCAGGTTCTGATGCATTGGCAGCTAAAACGAAAGCTGTTTTAAGTGAAGATGGAAAGCACTACATCTTAAACGGGCAGAAGATGTGGATCACTAATGCCGGTTTTGCTGATATCTTTATTGTTTTTGCTCAATTTGATGGCGATAAATTTACTGGATTTATTGTCCCACGTGAAACGGAAGGCTTTTCCTTTGGAGCAGAAGAGGATAAATTAGGTATTAAAGGATCTTCAACTCGTCAGATCTATTTTGAAAATGCAAAAATCCCTGCTGAGAATGTACTGGGAGAAATCGGAAAAGGCCACCTGATCGCTTTTAATGTGCTGAATACTGGTCGATTCAAGTTGTGTGTACTCTCTACCGGAGGAGCCAAAGAAAGTGTCTCCACTGCTGTTCAATACGCTAATGAACGTCATCAATTTGGTCAGCCAATCAGTAATTTTGGTGCCATTAAATATAAATTGGCAGAACAGGCCATTCGGGTTTTTGCCTCTGACAGCGCAATGTATCGAACTTCGAATTTGATGCAAAATAGAATTCAGGTGTTAAGAGCTCAAGGAGTTAGCTATGGTGATGCTAAGCTAAAAGCAGCTGAAGAATATGCCATCGAATGTGCCATCCTGAAAGTAATTGGCTCAGAAGCATTAGACTATGCAGTAGATGAGACCTTACAGATTCATGGAGGAATGGGCTTTTCTGAAGAAGGAACTGCAGCTCGAGCTTATCGCGATGCCCGCATTACCAGAATTTACGAAGGCACTAATGAGATCAATCGGTTGTTAACGGTAGATATGTTGTTCAAAAAAGCCATGAAAGGTACTTTGGATATTGTTAGTCCGGCTTGGGCTGTACAGAAAGAATTGGCTTCTATGCCAAGCTTTGACAAACCCGAAGGAACCTATGGTGAAGAAATTAAAGCTATCAAGGACTTCAAAAAAGTAATCCTGATGACAGCCGGAGCAGCTGCGAAAATGCAGATGGATGGTCAGTTGGATCTGAAAGAAGAGCAGGAGATCCTGAGCAATATCGCCAACATGATGAACGACTTATTTCAGGCAGAGTCTATGTTACTTCGTATCCAGAAATTAGCGAATATGGATAAGAAGGTAGATCAGAAGGTCTATGATGCTATTCTTCATACCTTTATTCACGACGCTACCGCTCGTATTCAGAAAGAAGCGACGGATGCCCTGACTTCTTTTGCCGAAGGCGACCTGTTGAAAACCATGTTGATGGGACTCAAGCGGTTCACTAAATATCCACCAGTTAATGTTAAAGCAACTCGCCGTACGATAGCCTCAGCCCTAATCGAAGCTAATGAGTATTGCTTTTAACTGTAATTTGATAACGTAGGCACTAAGTTTCCTTTAATTAGATATAATCTAGAGCCCGTCTCAACAAATATTGAGACGGGCTTTTTATTTTTTGGAAAAGATAGCCGAACTTCACCAAACCAGAAGAGGGATAAGGTTGTTACTTCTGCATACACCTCGATTTGACCCATCTATAAGGTAGGTCACGACAAAAGACTAACACTCACTTTACGATTCCCCAGGTCCTTATCAGAACTAAGTAAATAATCAATGGATTCATTAACGCAGATAACATTAGGTGCCGCAGTAGGCGAAGCAGTTCTTGGAAGAAAGATCGGAAACCGGGCAATGCTGTATGGTGCGATTGGAGGGACCATTCCTGATTTGGATGTGCTTGGCAACTTGTTTATGGGGGAGCTGGATTCACTGGCTTTTCACCGGGGTATTTCCCATTCATTTTTCTTTGCGACATTGGTACCATTTGTTCTTGCATGGCTGACGGAGCGACTGTACAGCAGCAATCTATACCGTAAAAAGGAATTCAAGGCAACTACATTGGCCTTTTGGATTCTACTGTACTGTCTGGGAGCATTAGGTTTAAATTTGTTACCCCTGATGGTGGGCGGATCGATCAGTCCAACTTTTCTGGGGCTTTGCATTGCAGGAGGCCTAATGGTCAGTATCTGGCTTTATCGTGGGTATTATAATACGTCGCTAGATGAAGTACAGGTAACTTACAAACAATGGTATTGGTTGTTTTTCTGGTCTATATTCACTCATCCTATTTTAGATTCATTCACGGCTTATGGCACCCAACTTTTTCTACCTTTTTCCAACTATCGCGTAGCGTTTAATACCATCTCCGTCGTAGACCCCATTTATACCGTACCCTTTATCATTTGCCTGCTTTTAGCCGGGCGGTTGGGAAAAATGTCTCTTTGGCGGACGCGCCTAAACTACATTGGCATTGGTCTGAGTACAGCTTATCTTTTGTTTACCGTTTTTAATAAACAACGGGTGGATAAAGTCTTTGAACGTTCACTTGCAGCAGAAGGCATTGCTTACGAACGTTACATGACCGCACCAACGATTTTCAACAATTTGCTTTGGAATTGCATCGCCGAAGGGGATTCCGTTTATTATCAAGGATTGTATTCTATTTTGGACAAAGAGCCGCGGATCACTCAATTTAATATTATACCCAAAGGCCATCACTATTTAGCTCCTTACGACGGACAAAAGGCCGAACGCATTCTCACCTGGTTCGCCAATGACTACTATAATATCATGCGCCGCAAAGATGGGCAATTGCAATTTAATGACCTTCGCTATGGTTCTACCACAGAGTCATTTGACAATGAAAATGATTATGTATTTCGATTTATTCTGACGGAAGAAAATGGAAAATTAGATGCAAAGCAAACCAGGGAAGGAAATGTGGATGGAGATAAAATGGAAAGATTGTTAGCAAGAATGTGGGGAAAGAAAGAATGAGAATAATAAAGTAAAATAACTTCATATAAATAAAAAGGCCTCGATTTAATCAGACAAAAATCGAGGCCTTTTTATTTACTTCCCAATTCGAATCAACTTTCGCAGATTCATATCGTCTCGGGCATTTTCCAAGTCATCCGCGTCAATGTTGATTCCGTTGATGGAAACCAGGTAACGATCATCGACGAAAACGTGAAATTCTCCTTTTTTAGATTTTATATCATACTTCTCAAAAGCCTTGTGGCCTTTATACTCAAAAGTGCGTTCATAACCACGAGAAGATTCTTGGTCTAACTCGATCTTGGTCCAAGCTGCGGCACCCAAGCTGGCGAGACTATTTCCCCCCGTATCCATCACCTTGACTTCGAACTTTCGGTCGTCATCTGTGTAAGTAGCCTCAGCCTCTGAAAACTTAAAACCAAAAGCTTTTGTCGTTTGACCCTCTGCTTCATCTTGCATTTTCACTCCTGCCAGGCTGCCAGGCAAATAATCAATCAAATCTCGGAAACCAACTACTTCGTACTCTTTCCCCTCTTTATTCAAATTGATATTCTCAAGGTTTTTACCTAGTTGATCCAAGCTCTTTTCCAGATCCCCAACAGATTTTTCAATGTTATTTCCAAGTGCTTCCCCCAGGTCTTCTAACTCCTCGCCGACATCTTCAAGCTCTTTCTCAATATCATCCGTGGTATTTTTTTCTGTTTTTTTAGGTTCACAAGAACAAGAAGCTATCAAAATAACAGAAAACATTAAA